>JAGSPS010000271.1 GCA_018262315.1 Deltaproteobacteria bacterium
CCGTGGCGATCGGCTCGCTCCCGCTCGCCCAGACCACCACCTTCGACGTGATCGGGCTGGCGGCGTCGGCGAGCGGCGGAGCGACCTTCGCGCTCGATCCAGAGAACCAGAGCCCGGGTCTCGGTGTCGTCAACATCGCGGGATCATTCCTGATTCCGACGCTCTTCCTCGAGATCGATGCGGGCGGGGGAGGGTTTCCGATCGCGATCGCAAATGTGACGGGCACGGCGGTCTTCGACGCCAGCGGCACGGTGCTGCAGCAGCTCGCCACCACCTTCGAGGTCGATTCCGGGGGACCGGCCGGAATCCTCACCATCACGGTCGTGGCCGTACCGGAGCCCGCGAGCATCATGCTGGCCGGCGTGGCCGGCGCCATTCTGGTGGCCTTGGCACTCCGCGGCGGCACCGCACAGAAGGGGATCACTCGATGAGCCGCCGCACCGTCGTCGCCTTCGTGCTGCTTGGCAGCCTCGCCGCGGCGCCGAACGCGAGGTGTCCGGGCCCGAACCCCCCGAACCCCACCCAGCAGGTGCTCTTCGTGCCGGGATTCCTCGAGCCTCACACGCCGGGCTCGGGCGCGTCCGAAGAGTTCGCGACCGCGCCCGTGATCACAACGCTGCTCGGCGCGGATCCGGATCTGAATCGGGTGAGCTACGTGCGCACTGCGATCTCGCCCGCGAGCGGCAACCCTCCGCGTGCGATCGCCATCATGATCCCCGGCTTCCTCGGCGGCGCGACGACCTACGACCCGCTCGCCCGCGACCTGGTGCGCCGCTTCAACGGAAACCTCGAGGTGTGGGCGGTGGACCGGCGCCCCAATCAGTTGGAGGACCGGCTCGGCGCCGAGCACGCCATCGCCGGCGCGACGGATCCGGCGTGCGTCGCCTCACCGCCCGCGGCCAACTGCGCGATCTCCGAAGGCGTCCAGTTCTACTACCCGGATATCGACAACGCCCCGATCGGCGACTTCCCCGGCCCCAACGATCTCGACCTCGATCTCGATGGGATCTTCGACGATCAGCTCCCGCTGATGGACGCTTTCGGCGTCACCCGCGAACCGGCGCTGATGGCGCAGGACGACGTCCGCTTCATGGCCTGGTGGGGCCTCGACACCTACTTCCGCGATTGGAAGCTCCTCGTCGAGGCCGCCCGCGTGATCGTCGGGCAGGACGGGCTCGTGCTGCTCGGCGGCCACTCGCAGGGCACGACCTGGGCGGCCACCTTCGCCGCGTACGACTTCGATCCGGATCCGAGCGCCGTCGCAGCCGGCCACAGCCTGATCGACGGGCTGATCCTGATCGAAGGCGGAGGCGCCGGCGCCGGCAGCGAGACCAAGCCAACGCTCGCGCAATATCAAAGCAGTGTCGCGAGCTTCGCGGCGCCGGGCGGCCCCAACGTGTTCCTCTCCGACTTCAGCGGAATCCCTCTGCAGGACCTCGGCACATCGGGCGAGGTGGCCGCGATTGCGGCGTACTACCAGCCGACCGAACGCGCGATCCTCCAGCGCACGCCGGTCTTCGGCGCTGGGCTGCTGTCGCTGTTGCTCTCCGCTCCCGCTACCAACCGCGCGATCGCCGGCATGTTCCTCGACGACGACTTCTCGCCGAATCCCGCCTTCCGCGTCTCGATCGGCTTCACCGACAACGGGGCCAACTTCTACCAGGGAGCGGGAGGCTTCTTCCCAACCTCGTTGTACCTGGCGCAACCCGCGCCGGGCGGCGCGCTCCGCCAGTGGAAGGAGTACGACGACCCGACGCTGCCGAGCTGCCCTCCGAACGGGGTCGACGTCAGCCCCGGCTGCGCGATCCTCGACAACGGTCCGCCGTCGGATCCGGGCCAGAATCCGCGCGCCAACGGCGTAGAGCACTCGTGGCGGAACACCTCGCCAGTGTCGACCCCGGCGACGAGGGCCCGCTGGTGATCACGCAGAACGCCGCCGTCGACGTGCCGGTGATCTGCATCGGCGGCTCGAACGGCCTCGCGCCGGAGCCCAAGTCGTTCGACAACTACCTCGCCTCGATCGCGACACCGGCGGCCGACGAGGAGGTCTACATTCTCGAAGGCTACGCCCACCTCGACGTGCTCACCGCCGCAAACAACGGCGCGGTGCCGCTGCTCGAGGACTGGATCAACCGCGTGCAGCAGAAGAAACTGCTCGAGAGTTTCTGAAGGCTACGCCAGCGCGACGTCGCCGTTTGCCGCAATGCGCAGCGCGCGGCCGCAGAGTTCCTGGCTCGTGGCGACGGCGATCAGCGACGCGTCTTCGCAGCACGCCAGCGTGCGCCGGCCGTCGTCGATGTCGCAGAGCAGCACGGCGCGCTTCGCGACGCCCCCCTGGTAGAGCACCGTGTAGCTCGCGATCGTGGCAGCGCCGGCGACGCCTTCGACGAGTTCGACGCGCGCGGTTTCGCGCTCGGTCTGCGCGCTGACGTCGTCGTGCTCGAAGGGCGCAGCGCCCGGCTCGCTCGACCACAGACTCACGCCCTGCTTGGTGACGATGCCGGAAACGGCGGTGACCAGTCCGAGGCTGCCCGGGTCGTCGCGCAGGACCTGCGCCATGCGCACGAGCGCCTGGAACACGAAGTGGTTGAGCGGACCGCCGGCGAACGCCATGCCGCCCGTCACGGTGAGCGGGCGGTCGTCGTTGATCCCGAGTTCGCGCAGCTGGATCCGCACCGCGACCGGGAAGCACGAGTAGAGTTCGCGGTAGGCGACGTCCGCGACGGATCTCCCGGTGTGCGCGAAGACGCGCTCGGCGGCCTTCGCGAAGCCCGCGCAGCGGTGCAGCGCGCGCCGCTCGGTGAACGGAATCATCTGATTGGCGTCGGCACTGGCGAGCGGGAAGATCCAGCGCGCGCGCGGAATGCCGAAGGCGCGCGCCGTCGCGAGCGAGCAGAAGATCAAGCCTGCCGCCTGATCGACGTTCCACTGCGAGCAGTGCAGCTTGCCGTACGGAAACGCCTGCATCGGATTGCGCGCGGGGTCGGCGATCGTCGCGGCGTCGATCCGTTCGCGCGACCACGCGTCCGGGTTCTCTGCCGCGACGGCTGCGAAGCCGGCCCACAGCGACGCCACCTCGTCGCGGTGCTTCTCGATCGTGACGCCTTCCGCCGCGCGCAGCGCGTTCTCGAGCGTCGCGTACTGCGAGACGGGCATCAGCAGGCCGGCCCGCATTTCGGGCGCACTCAGGATCGGGGCGTGCGGTCGCAGCACCGTGTCGGGCGTGGTCGGCGCTTGCCTCGTGAGCGGTGCATCGAAGCCGGTGATCGTCGCACGTAGCGCGCGGTAACGCGCCTCGCCGCCCGTCACCAGCACCACGTCGGCACGCCCGGCGGCGATGTCCGCCGCGGCGCGCGCGAGCGAGGTCGTCTGCAGCACGCCGATCTCGGCGATCTCCGTGCGCACGTGTGCGGCACCGAAGCGCTCGGCGATGAGACGACACGGGTCGGGGTAGTCCCAGAAGCCGCGCGTCGCGCGCACCGAGTCGGCGCGTTCGAGCAGCGCGCGCGATCCCGCGTCTTCGGCGGCGCGTTCCAGCGCCGCGATCATCAACGCGAGCGGCTCGCGCGCGCGCGCCGGATCTTCCTCGCGCTGCGAGACAGCGCCGACGCCAACCAGCACGGGTGTTCTCGGATCCAGCGTCACGTCACGATCTCCTTGCACTCGTCGCGGCGGATCCTGCGCGCGGCCGGCGATCGCAGTGCTCTATCGAGACCCTTCACGCCGCGAACCGCAGGCCGCCTGCGCGATGCCGCGCAACATCCGTGCGAAGACCAGCTCGTGCAACGGGAAGATCCCGTACCAGTACGCGAGTCCGGCGAGGCCGACCGGATCGAAGATCGCGGTCTGCTGGATCTGCGCACCATCGCCGTCGGGCGTCACCTCGAACTCCAGCCAGGCGCGGCCGGGAAGCTTCATCTCGGCGACGAGGCGCAGGCGGCGATCGGGCTCGATCGCTTCGACGCGCCACCAGTCGAGCGCGTCGCCGACTGCGAGCCGCTCGGGATCGTGGCGCCCGCGCCGCATGCCGACGCCGCCGGCGACGAGATCGACGAGGCCGCGCAAGCGCCACAGCCAGTCGCCCCAGTACCAGCCGGTGGCGCCGCCGATCCGGCGGATCGGCGCAAACGCGGCGGCCGGCGACACCGCGACGTGCACGCGGCGCGAATCGACCAGGCGATTGCCGAAGCGCGCGCCGCCCCACTCGCGCGGCGCGCCAGCCGAGGAGAGCGCGTCGGACCAGCGCGTCGCGGCGAACTCGCGATCCTCGTTGGCCAGCGCGCGCGCGATCTCCTCGCGCACGCCGAACGGGCGGATCGCGAAATCCCGCTGCGCCGGCGCCGGGTCCGCGACGAGTGTGGGATGGCAGATGCTGTCCACGAGTTTGCGGCCGACGCGCGCGTAGAGCGGCGTCACCAGACCCAGCCACAGACTCGAGAGGCGGGGCGTCAGCACCGGCACGGGAATCAAGGAGCGCCGCAGCCCGCGCTGGCGCGCGTACTCGACCATCAGGTCGCCGTACGAGACGCGATCGGGCCCGCCGATCTCGTAGACGCGGCTCTCTTGCAGATCGAGATCGAGTGCGGCGCGCAGGTAGCGCAGCACGTCCTCGATGCCGATCGGCTGCGCCAGCACCGAGACCCAGCGCGGCGTGATCATCGCGGGCAAGCGCTCGACGAGCGCGCGGATCATCTCGAACGAGAGCGAACCCGAGCCGATGATGATCGACGCGCGGAACTCGATGACCGGAACGCCCGACGCGCGCAGGATGCGGCCGACCTCGTGACGACTGCGCAGGTGCGCCGAGAGTTCGTCGTGCTCGTCACCGAGTCCGCCCAGGTAGACGATGCGCTGCACTCCCGCAGCGGCGGCGGCCGCGCCGAAGACTTCCGCGGCGCGGCGATCGCGCACTTCGAAGTCGTCTGCGGCGCCCATCGAGTGCACCAGGTAGTACGCCGTCTTGACGCCGCGCATTGCGGCCGCGACGGACACGGGATCCCCCACGTCGCCACCGACGAGCTCGGTGGTCGGCGGACGATCGCTCGGGAACAGCGCGGGCCGCCGCAACAGACAGCGCACGCGTAGCCCTTCGGCTTCGAAGAGGCGCAGCAGCCGCCCACCGACGTAGCCGGTGGCGCCGGTGAGCAGGATCCGTCCCGCGTCGCGCGGCGCGCTCGCGCTCATCGGGAGTTCATGCGCGCGCCGGAATCCCAGCTCGCGAACGACGAAGGCTCGACCCGGATCGCAACCTCCGATGCAGCGCGGGCGACCGGGGGCCCGCGATGCGCATGCGGAACGGTCTAGCGGCGCTGCTAGGGTCCCGCCATGCCGCGCGCCGTTCGCGCCGTTGGGATCGTCCTCGCGCTCGTGGTGCTCGGCCTCGCGATCGCTGCCAGCGTTGCCTTCTCACGACGCGTCGCGCTCGCCGAATGGCTGTTGCTCGATCAAATCGCGGCGCGCGGCGTGTCGCCTGCCGCGCTGCGCGTGAGCCACGTCGATGCGCGCGGCATCGCGATCGCCGATCTGGCGCTCGGACCGCCGGATGCGCCCGATCTCGCGATCGCCGAGATCACCGCGAGCTGGTCGCTCGCCGGGCTGTGGGAACGGCGCCTCGACTCGCTGCGCGTGTCGGGCGTCGATCTGCGCGGCACGCAGCGGGATGGGAAGCTCTCGCTCGGCGCGCTCGACGCGCTGCTGGCGGGCGACGGGGCATCGGACACTGCCCCAGTGCTTCCCGCCAGCGAGATCACGCTCGAAGCGGCACGCGTGCAGATCGCGACGCCCAAGGGCGTCGCGAAGGGAACGCTCGGCGGTTCGCTCCAGAGTCTTGGAGACGGGACGATCGACGGCCGCTTCGAGCTGGCGCTCGACGGCGCCGGACTGCGCGCGCGCGGCGCGCTCGAGGTGTCGGGATCGCTCGATGCGCCGGCATTCCACTCGTTGCTCGAAGCGGAGCGGGGGCTCCCGGTCGCGGGACGCGTCGAGGTGCGCGGGCAGGTCGCGCGCGAGCAGGGCGCGCGCATCTTCGACGCCACCGTGGCGCTGCGCGACGCGAGCTTCACCAGCGACATCATGCGCATGAGCGGCGTGAACGGCGTCATTGCGCTGCGCGGCCCGCCGCTGCACACGCCGAAGCAGCAGATCCTCTCGCTGGGCGTGGTCGACGTCGGCGTGCCGCTGACCGAAGGTCTGGTCGAGTTCACGCTGCGGCGCGACGGCACCGTCGCGGTGGCGCTCGCGATGCTGCATTTCGCCGAGGGCGAACTGCGCGCGCAGGACGTGGTGCTCGACCTCGATGCGAAGCAGACCGCGGTGACGATGCAGGCGCGCGGCCTCGATCTCACCGCGCTGCTGGCGC
>JAGSPS010000272.1 GCA_018262315.1 Deltaproteobacteria bacterium
ACCATGAAGCGCACGTATCAGCCCAGCCGAATCCGCAGGCGCCGCACGCACGGATTTCGAGCCCGGATGAAGACAAAGGCAGGCCGCGCGGTCTTGACGCGCCGCCGTGCCAAGGGCCGCAAGCAGCTCTCGGTGTCCACCGGGACGAAGTGACGAGGAGCGCGAGCGAGCGCTTCCGACGCAGTGACCGTCTCCGCAAGCGGCGTGACTACCAGCGGGTGTCCAGAGAGGGCATCCGCTTGAACTCTTCCTCGTTCGTCCTGATGAGCGTACCGCGGCGGGAGTTGAACGAGAGAACGACGCGTCTCGGGATCACGGCGAGCCGACGCGTTGGAATAGCGGTCGTTCGGTCCTTGGTGAAACGACGAATTCGCGAGTGGTTTCGTCGCCATCGCGGAGAGTTCCCGGTGAGCAGAGACATCGTTGTAATTGCCCGCGGCAGCATGGTCGTCGAGGCGCCCGCCTCTCTCGAGAGGGAACTGAGCGCCGCTGCAGCCAAGCTCACCACGATGCTCGCGGACTCTCGGGTTCGCGGATGACACAGGTTTCCGCCGTAATCGGTAAGTGGGCCGTCATCGTAATCGTGATGGTCGTCCGCGCGTACCAGTTCGCGGTTTCGCCATTGCTGGGCCCAACTTGTCGCTTCGCGCCGAGTTGCTCCGAGTATTTCATCGACGCCACCCGCCGGCATGGCGCCCTTCGGGGATCGTGGTTGGGCGCGCGCCGGCTCCTTCGATGCCACCCGCTGCACGCCGGCGGGCTGGACCCGGTTCCCTGAGGATCGCTTGGACCGCAACGCATTCCTCGCGTTTGCTCTTTCGTTTCTCGTCCTGAGCGTCTGGATGACGTGGGAGGCGAAGCGCCATCCGGCGCCGCAGCCCGGAGAAGTGATTGCGCAGAAAGCTGAGCGGGCCACGCCACCGCCCCCGCAACCCGCGCCAACGCCAGCCGCGCCCAGCGTTCCGGCGGCCCCCGCGGCTACTCCACCGGCGGCCGCTGTTCCGGAACAGCTGATCGATGTCGTGACGCCGCTCTACCACGCGGTGTTGACGTCGCACGGAGCGGGCGTCCGACGCTTCGAGTTGACTCGCTACAACGCGCCGCACGGCGAAGGCGGCGGCCCGGTGGCCCTGATCTCCCGCGAGGAAAACGGGAGTCCGGCGTTCGCGACGCCACTCGTCGAACTCGGCCTCGGCGAACTCGGAAACGCCGACTTTCGCGTCGTTTCGGCGGATTCACGCAAGGCGGTCTTCGAGCTGACACAATCAGGTGTCACAGTCCGGAAGACCTTCGTCTTCGACGAGGACAGCTACCGATTCCGGCTCGGGCTCGAGATTGCCAACGGGACGTCGGGCGAGATCTCTCCAGAGTTCGGCGTGGTGCTACCCGCGCAGGTGCAACCCGGCTCGGACTTCCGCGAGCTGACGATCGCCGCTCTCGTAAAGGGCAGTGTCGAGCGCGAGATGATTGCGTCCTTCGGCAAATCGGGCGGGATCGGCGCGATGTTCGGGAGAAAACCCGAGCCCCAGCGCGATTTCGCTGGCGAGATCGACTGGTCCGGCGCGTACAGCCACTACTTCGTGACCGTGCTGCTTCCGGACATCGCCCGCGATGCGCGGGTTCGTTGGCTCGTGGCGAAGCCCGGCGAGGAGACGCTGGTGACCGTCTCCCAGCCTGCCGTCAGCGTGCCGGCCAAGACCTCGATCACACGGGAGTATGCGATCTACGCGGGTCCGAAGGATCCAGACCAGCTCGCCGCAGTGGGCGCCCAGCTCAATCGCTCGATCGATCTCGGCTGGGCGTGGATTGCGCCACTCACGCGTGCTTTCGTCTGGCTACTCAAGGCCTGCCATTCGGTCATCCCCAACTACGGCGTCGCGATCATCCTGCTCACCGTCATGGTGCGGCTCTGCACGGCCCCGCTTGCCGCAAAGCAGATGAAGTCGATGAAGCGGATGGGCGAGATCCAGCCGAAGCTGAAGGCGCTCCAAGCGAAGCACAAAGACGACCGCCAGCAGCAGTCCCAGGAAATGATGAAGCTTTACAAGGAAGCCGGGGTGAACCCGCTCGGCGGCTGTCTTCCGATGGTGCTCCAGATTCCCGTCTTCATTGGTCTCTACTACGCTCTCCAGAGTTCGATCGACCTGCGCCAGGCACCGTTCATGCTCTGGATCGATGATCTGTCGCAGCCCGAGACGCTCCTCACGATTCCGGGTGTCGGCTGGCCGGTGCGCGTGCTCCCCGTGTTGATGACGCTCAGCATGGTGCTCCAGCAGCGGATGACGCCGATGACGACGATGGATCCGACGCAGGCGCGCACCATGATGATCGTGATGCCCGTGATGTTTTTCTTCATGTTCTACGGCTTCCCGGCCGGCCTGGTGCTGTACTGGTTCGTGAGCAACCTGCTGGCGATCGCACAGCAGCTCTACTTGAACCGGCAATTCACGCCCCAGCCGGCATAGCGAAGCATTCAGGAGGTAGTGGTGTACGACTCCAGTTCGGAAGCGCGCGAGTTCGTGGGACGCGATCGCGCCGAGGCAGTCGCGAAGGCGGCTGGTTTCTTTGGTTGCCCGCAGGAAGACCTTGCGATCGCAGAGCCCGAGGTCGGCGTGGTCGCCGGACTCGGTGCTCGAACGGTGGTGGTCGTGTACCCGCGAACCGCACGGCCGCCCAATCGCGGCGGAGGCGGCGGCGGTTCTCCGGAACCGCGCCGCGCGGGCCGCGAGGATCGCGGAGGCCGTGAACCCCGGCGTGACGAAGAGGGTCGTGGCCGCGGCGGCCGAGGCGCCCGCGGTCCGCGCGAGTCTCGTGACACGGGCGGCCGCCGCGAAGCCCGCGAGTCGCGACCCGAGCGCGCGCCCCGCGAGTTTCGGGAGACGCGCGAGGCTTCCGGGCCGCCCCGCCCCACCGCCGAGGCTGGGCCGTCGATCGGCACCGCGACGAACGAAATCGGCGAGCTCGGTTCGTTCGTGAAGGGACTCGTCGAACGGATGGAACTGGGGGCGTTCGAGATCACCGAGACGCGAGAGAACGAGGCGCTCGTCGTGATCCAGGTGCGCGGCGGGGCCGCTCAGCGGCTCGTGGGCACCGAGGGTCGAACCGTCGACGCAATCCAGCTGCTGGCCAACCAGGCCTCGCTTCGCATCAGCGGCGACGATGCCCCGCGCGTCGTCCTCGACGTCGAGGGTGACGGAGAGCAGCGCGATGTCTATCTCACGCGGGTCGCCGAGCGCGCTGCATCGCGGGCGCGGGAGACCGGGCGCCCGGTCGCGCTCGAGGCGATGAACCCCAGGGACCGCCGCAGTGTGCACGTTGCACTGCGCGAGGCGGATGGGATCGCCACGATGAGCGTCGGGGATGGCCACTATCGCCAGGTCGTGGTGGTTCCCGACAACGCGCCCGAATACGAAGAGGCGAAGCGCTACGAGTCGCAGTCGCAGCAGCACGAGAGCCGCGATTGATCGTGTTCCACGTGGAACACGAACCACCCTTCGTTCCACGTGGAACCCCACCCCCCCCAGTCTCTCGAAGCAATCCTTGCTGCTGGCCTCGCGGAGCTCGGCCTTCCGGGCGACCGCGTTGCCGCCCTGGCCGAACTCTCCCGTCTCGTCGCGCGCTGGGCGGAGCGCATCAATCTCACCGCGCACCGAGGCCCCGAGGCGGTCGCCCGACGCTTGGTGCTCGATGCGGTCGCCCTGGGCGCTGCACTCCCCATCGTCCCGCCTCGAACGCTCGCGGACCTTGGTTCTGGCGCTGGGTTCCCGGGGCTTCCCCTCGCGATCCTCTGGCCTTCCTGCCAGGTCACGTTGATCGATTCCCGCGAGCGGAAGCATCACTTCCAGCGGACTGCCATCCGGACGCTCGGCCTCTCGAGCGCGCGGGCCCTGCGCGGCCGCGCCGAGTCGCTGGAGCCCACGCCGCACCAGGTCGTCGTCGCGCAAGCCATGGCTCAACCCGCGACGGCACTGCAGTGGATGCGCCGTTGGGTCACGCCCGACGGGTGGCTCGTTCTGGCGCAATCAGATCGCCCCCGGAGCGTCGTGGCGCCTGCGGATGTCCGGTTCGAGGAGATCCGTCGCTACCGCGTCCCGCTGGGAGACGTCTCGAGATCTCTGTGGCTGGGTCGCCCCACAGGGGAGTTCCTGGACGGGAAGCCGCGCACACGTCTTCGCCGTCGCCAACCAGAAAGGCGGGGTCGGCAAGACCACGACCGCCGTGAACCTCGCCGCCTCGTTTGCCGTGTCCGAGCGGCGGACGCTGCTGATCGACCTCGACCCGCAGGCCAACGCCAGCAGCGGGATCGGGGTCGCGCCCCAGGCGACACATGTCTACGACGCGTTGATCGGGCGCTATCCGCTGAAGGACGTCGCGCAGCCCACCGAGCTCGCGTTCCTGCGCGTCGTTCCCTCGGGCCCGGACCTGGTCGGCGCCGAGATCGAACTGGTGGGCGCCGAGCATCGCGAACGCCGCATCGAGCGCGCGGTCGCCGAAGTGCGCAACGACTACGACATCGTGTTGATCGACTGCCCGCCGTCGCTCGGGTTGCTCACACTCAACGCGCTCACCGCCGCGGATTCCGTGATCGTGCCGCTGCAGGCGGAGTACTACGCGCTCGAAGGACTCGCGCGGCTACTCGACACCATCGAGCTGGTGCGCAGCAACCTGAATCCGCGACTCGTGCTCGAAGGCGTCGTGCTGACCATGATGGATGCGCGCAACAATCTGAGTCGCCAGGTGGCCGACGAAGTTCGCAATCATCTCGGAGATCGCGTCTTCACGACCGAGATCCCGCGCAACGTGCGACTCTCCGAAGCCCCGAGTCACGGCCGCCCGGCATTGCTCTACGACGTGCGCTCGAAGGGCTCGGTGGCCTATCTCCGCGTCGCCGAGGAAATCCTCCGCCGACACGCGGCGACTCACCCCGCTGGAGGCGACCGATGACGACCCCGAAACGCAATGCCCTCGGACGTGGCCTCGGCGCCCTGATTCCGGGCGCCGCGCGCACGCGAGCGAGCGAGCCGGAGCCCGCGCCGTCGCCCGATGCGAAGGTCACGAACGAGCTTCCGATCGAGCGGATCCGCCCGAACCCCGAGCAGCCGCGGCGCCGCTTCGACCCCGCCGAACTCGAGCGACTCGCGGATTCGATCCGCCGTCACGGCGTGCTGCAGCCGGTGGTCGTACGCGCGGTCGAGGGCGGCTACGAACTCGTCGTCGGCGAGCGGCGTTGGCGCGCCGCGCAGGCCGCCGGTCGAACCACGATCCCCGCCGTCGTCGCCGACGTGGCGCCGCGCGACCGGCTGGAACTCGCGCTCGTCGAAAACGTCCAGCGCCACGACTTGAATCCGATCGAACTCGCGCTCGCCTTCCGCGCGCTCGCCGACACCGGCGCGACGCAGGAAGCGATCGGCGAACGCGTCGGCTTCGAGCGCTCGACGATCGCGAACCACCTGCGCCTGCTCGAGTTGTCGCGCGAGATGCAGGCCGACATCGAAGGCGGCGCGATGAGCATCGGCCACGCCAAGGCGATCCTCGCCGTCGCGAACCCGGAGCGCCGGCGTTCGCTGCGCGACCGCATCGTGCGCGACGCGCTCTCGGTGCGACAAGCCGAAGAGCTCGCGCGCGACCTCGGGGCGGCGACGCGCGCGCCCCATCGCAGCCGCATCGCCACCGCCGATCCCGACCTCGCGAACCTCGTCGATCTGCTGCGACAGCGCTTGCAAACGCAGGTGCGACTGCGCGGCTCCGCGACTCGCGGTCGCATCGAGATCGACTATGTCGGCGCGGACGAGCTGAATCGGCTCGTCGAGCTGGTCCTGGGAGCGCCGTGAGCGAGCCGATCGTCGAAGCGACGGGAGATGCCGACCCGGCCTGCGCGATCGGGCCCGGCGCCTCGTTCGACGGCATCGTCAGTTTCTGGGGACTCGCACGCATCGAGGGACGGCTGCGCGGAGAAGTCGTCGCCGACGGAACGCTCCAGGTCGGGCCCGAGGCCGACGTGCACGCGCGCATCGAGGTGGACGTGCTCGTCGTCGCGGGTCTCGTCGAAGGCGACGTCGTCGCGCGCGAGCGGGTCGAGGTGCTCGCCACCGGTCGCATCACCGCAGACGTGCGGACGCCAAGCCTCGTCCTCGCGGAGGGCGGCCGCATCGAAGGGCGCCTCGAGATGGGAACGACGAAGGGGTCCGCCGCGCCGTCGCCGACGTCCGCTTCCCCTGCATGAGAAGCGGCGTTTCGGGCCTCCCCAGTCCTTGAAACGCAGTCGATCTTTGTAAGAATCCGCCCGCCCGAAGGACCCACTGGTGTTCCGGTGCGGCCGACCCAAAGCGCAGCCACGGTGCGCCGTTCCGCCACGAGGCGACGCCTCGCGGGTTGGCCCCACGAAAAGGGGGCCCGAGAGCCCGGAGCGAGACGTCCGGCCGAGCGCGGGTCACGCTGGGTCTCGTTGAATCTCAAAGGAGAAGCGCGATGCGCCGCCAACCCACTGCGCTGCCCGCGCCGCTGCTGGGGTTGGTCGCGGCGGCTGCGTTGCTGTCGCCGCAGCTCGCCGCCGCATCCGAAGAAGGCCTCGAGATCTATCCCGATCCGACCCGCCTGCTCGTGCTGCTCGTGCTCTTCGTGACCCTCGTGCCGGTGTTGAACCGCCTGCTCTTCAAGCCACTGCTCGGCGTGCTCGACGCGCGCGCGGAGCGCATCGAAGGCGCCCGCGCCCATGCTGCGGAGCTGGCTCAACAGGCCGCCGCACTGCTCGCGCGCCATGACGAGGCCGTGCGCCAGGCACGCGAAACCGCGCATGGCGAGCAGGTACGACTCGTCGAGGAAGCGCGCCACGCCCATCAGGCGACGGTCGGCGCGGCCCGCAGCGCCGCCGAGCGCGAAGTCGGCGGCGCGCGCGGCGAGATCTCGCGCGCGGCCGCTTCGGCGCGCGGGGCGCTCGGCGCCGAGGCGGAACCGCTGGCGCGCGAAATCACCGCACGCCTGCTCGGCCGGAGCGCCGCGTGAGGCGCGCCCGAATCCTCGTGACGGTGTTTCTCGTGCTGCTCGCGCCCGCGCTCGCGCGGGCGTCGGATGAGAGCGGTGCGCACGAGTCGAGTTTGCTCTGGCACGCGATCAACCTCGCACTCGTCGTCGGCGTGCTCGGTTACTTCGCGCGCACACCGATCCGCACCTACATGGCCGAGCGTCGCCAGAACATCGAGGCGGGCATCGAAGCGGCGCGCCGCGAACTGTCGGAAGCCGAGAGCCGGTTGGTCGCGTGCAACGATCGGGTGGCGTCGCTCGATCGCGAGATCGAGGAGATCCGCCGCACCGTTCACGCGCAGGCCGAGAACGAGCGCGAGCGGCTGCTCGCCGACGCCCGCGTCGCGGCCGAGCGAATCCACCGCGACGCCCACGCAGCCGTCGAGCAGGAGTCGCGTCGCGCGCGCGAGGATCTGCGCAACGAGGCCGTCGAGATGGCCGTGCGCCTCGCGGGCGATCTCTTGAAGCGACAAGTCACCGATGCGGACCGCGCACGGCTCGTCGACGAGTTCGTCGAGCGCGTCGAAGCCTCGCCGCCCGCTGTGACGACGCGGAGCTGAGGGCATGGCCGGCAAGCGCTCCGCCGCACTCCGCTACGCCAAGGCGCTCTTCGGCCTCGCGCACGAAGCGGGCGCGGTCGAGTCGGTGCGAGCCGAACTCGATCGTGTCACCGAGGCGATGGCGACGGTTCCCACGCTCGCCGACGTCCTCGTGCTTCCGATGTATCCCGCGGCCGAGCGGCGCGCAGCGCTGCAAGGGCTGGCGGGTCCGCTCGGTCTCTCGCCGCTGCTCACCCACTTCCTCTCCTTCCTGATCGACCAGCGCCGGACGCGCGATCTCGCGGTGATCCACGAGGACTACGTGCGGCTCGCCGAGGAAGCGGCGGGTCGCGTGCACGGCGAAGTGGTGTCCGCGACGCCGCTCGACCCGGCGCAACTCGCTCGCATCCGTACGGCCCTCGCGCGACGCATGGGCCGCGAACTCGACCTCGCGATCCGCGTCGACCCCGATCTGCTGGGCGGGCTGGTGGCCCGGGTCGGCGACCTCGTATTCGACGGCAGTCTGCGCACCCAACTCGCGCAGCTCCGCGCGCAACTCACGGGAGAACGATGAGAGATGCCTCTCGACATCAAGCCGGCTGAGATCACCGACATTCTGAAGCGCGAGATCCGGGAATACGGCCGCGAGATCGACATCGCCGAGACCGGCACCGTGCTCTCGGTCGGCGACGGTATCGCGCGCGTCTACGGGCTCGACAAGGCCATGGCCGGCGAACTCGTCGAGTTCCCGGGCGGCGTGCGCGGGATGGTGCTGAACCTCGAAGAGGACAACGTCGGCATCGCGATCATGGGCGAGTACGAGCACATTCGCGAAGGCGACGTCGTGCGCCGCACCAACCGCATCGTCGAGGTGCCGGTCGGAATGGGGCTGCTCGGCCGCGTCGTCGACGCGCTCGGCGGACCGATCGACGGCAAGGGTCCGATCGACTCGAAGGAGACGCGGCGCGTCGAACTGAAGGCGCCGGGCATCGTGACGCGCAAGTCGGTACATGAGCCGCTGCAGACGGGCATCAAGGCGATCGATGCCATGACGCCGATCGGCCGCGGCCAGCGCGAGCTGATCATCGGCGACCGCCAGACCGGCAAGACGGCGATCGCGCTCGACACGATCATCAACCAGAAGGGCCCAGTTCGGCGCGATGGAGTACACGATCGTGGTCGCCGCCACCGCGAGCGAGCCGGCGCCGTTGCAGTTCATCTCGCCCTACACCGGCTGCACGATGGGCGAGTGGTTCCGCGACAACGGCAAGCACGCGCTGATCGTCTACGACGATCTGTCGAAGCAGGCCGTCGCGTATCGCCAGCTCTCGCTGCTGCTGCGCCGCCCGCCGGGTCGCGAGGCGTATCCGGGCGACGTGTTCTACGTACACTCGCGGCTGCTCGAGCGCGCCGCCAAGCTGAACGACGAACTCGGCGGCGGGAGCCTCACGGCGCTGCCGATCATCGAGACCCAGGCCGGTGACGTCTCGGCCTACATCCCGACCAACGTGATCTCGATCACCGACGGCCAGATCTTCCTCGAGACCGACCTTTTCAACTCGGGCATCCGGCCGGCGGTGAACGTCGGCATCTCGGTGTCGCGCGTGGGGGGTGCGGCACAGATCAAGGCGATGAAGGCGGTGGCCGGCAAGCTCAAGCTGAGCCTCGCGCAGTACCGCGAGATGGCCGCCTTCGCGCAGTTCGGTTCGGACCTCGACAAGGCGACGCAGGAACAGCTCGCCAACGGCGCGCGGCTCACCGAGATGCTGAAGCAGCCGCAGTACCGGCCGATGCGCGTCGAGGAGCAGGTCGTCGCGATCTACTCGGCGACGGCCACCGAAGGCCGTCCGTCGTGGGTGCGCAAGTACGGCGTCGATGAGATCGGCCGCTACGAGCAGGAAATGCTGGCGTACGTGAAGAGCCAGCACCCCGAGATCCTCGCCGCGATCCAGAGCAGCGGGAAGTTGGAAGAGGCAGTAGCGGCGAAGCTGAACGCGGCGCTCGACGCCTTCGCCGACGTGTTCCAGCCGTCGAAGCGCGCGCACGCCGAGGTCGCCTAGCCCGATGCCCAGCTTGAAGGACATCCGGCGCCGGATCGGCAGCGTCAAGAAGACGCAGCAGATCACGCGCGCGATGCGCATGGTCGCGGCGGCGAAGTTGCGGCGCGCGCAGGAAGCCATCGAGTCGGCGCGGCCCTACGCCGAGCGCATGCGCGAGACGCTGATCGAGATCGCGGCGAGCCAGGGCGGCTCGGCGGAACACCCGCTACTCGCGGCGCGCGAGTCGGTGCGCAAAGTCGACGTCCTCGTCGTCACGTCGGATCGCGGACTCTGCGGCGCGTTCAACGCCAACGTGCTGAAGCGCGCCGAGGCGGAGATCGCGCTGCGCGCTGCCAAGGCGGAGTCGCTGGGGCTCACGCTGATCGGCCGCAAGTCGAACGAGTTCTTCGGTCGCCGCCGCGCGAGCCAGGTGGTGAAGAGCTTCACCGGCATCTCAGGCGTCGACTACAGCCACGCCATTTCGATCGCCGAGTTCGTGAGCCAGCGCTTCCTCGCCGGCGACGCCGACGAGGTCGTGCTCGTGCACAGCGAGTTCGTGAGCACGATGACGCAGCGCCCGCGCGTGGTGCGACTGCTTCCGCTCGCGCCCGAATACGCGGCCGACGGCGCTGCGGGCGCAGTGCCGTTCACCGTCGAGCCGAACGCCGAGGCGCTGCTGAAGCTGCTGGTGCCGAAGGCGCTGCAAGTGGAGCTGTTCCGCGCGCTGCTCGAGAGCCAGGCCGGCGAGCACGCCGCGCGCATGACTGCGATGGAGAGCGCCACGCGCAACACGGAAGACATGATCAGCCGGCTGACCTTGCAGTACAACCGCGCAAGGCAGGCCGCGATCACCAAGGAACTGGTCGAAATCGTCTCTGGCGCGGAAGCGTTGTAGGCAAGTTCGGGGAGAAATCATGGCAGGTGCGAACGGTCGCGTGGTTCAGGTTCTGGGTCCCGTGGTGGACGTCGAGTTCCCGCCGGGCGAATTGCCCGAGGTGTATACCGCGCTGCGGCTCACCAACGCGGCGATCAGCGACGCCGAGAACAACCTCGTGATCGAGGTGGCGCAGCATCTCGGCGAGAACACCGTGCGCTGCGTCTCGATGGACACCACCGACGGCCTCACGCGCGGCGCCGCCGTCGTGAACACCGGCGACGGCATCCGCGTGCCGGTCGGGCCCGAGACGCTGGGCCGCATCATGAACGTGATCGGCGAGCCGGTGGACGAGCGCGGTCCGATCGGCGCCACCAAGAGTCTGCCGATCCACCGCCCGGCGCCGCTCTTCGTCGACCAGGCCACTTCGGTCGAGACGCTGGAAACCGGCATCAAGGTCGTCGACCTGATCGCGCCCTATCCGAAGGGCGGCAAGGTCGGCCTCTTCGGCGGCGCGGGTGTCGGCAAGACCGTCGTCATCCTCGAACTGATCAACAACATCGCGAAGCAGCACGGCGGCTTCTCGGTGTTCGGCGGCGTGGGCGAGCGCACCCGCGAAGGCAACGACCTCTGGCACGAGATGGCGGACGCCAAATTGAGTGACGGCACCACCGTGCTCGACAAGGCGGCGCTCGTGTTCGGCCAGATGAACGAGCCGCCCGGAGCGCGCGCGCGCGTCGGGCTCTCGGCCCTCACCGTCGCCGAGTACTTCCGCGACGAAGAGGGCAAGGACGTGCTGCTCTTCATCGACAACATCTTCCGCTTCACGCAGGCCGGCTCG
>JAGSPS010000273.1 GCA_018262315.1 Deltaproteobacteria bacterium
CTGCCGATCTTCGACGAATTCGGCATCGAAGCCGAGATCGACGCCAACCTCGGTCGCAAGGTGTGGCTCAAGTCGGGCGGCTACTTGATCGTCGACCAGAGCGAGGCGCTCACCGCGATCGACGTGAACACCGGCCGCTACGTCGGCAAGCGCGATCTCGAAGAGACGGTGCTGAAGACCAATCTCGAGGCGGTGAAAGAAGTGGTGCACCAGCTCCGCTTCCGGAACATCGGCGGCCTCATCATCATCGACCTGATCGACATGGAAACCGCGGAGAACCGCGAGAAGGTCTATCGCGCGCTCCAGGAATCCCTCCGCCAGGACAAGGCCAAGACCAACATCTTGAAGATCTCCGAGCTGGGCCTCGTCGAGATGACGCGCAAGCGCACGCGCGAGAACCTGGTGCAACAGCTCTGCGAGCCGTGCCCGTATTGCGAAGGGCGCAGCTACGTGCTCTCGCGCGCGAGCGTTTCGCAGAAGGTGCTGCGCGAGATCCGAAAGGACCTGCCGCGATTCTGCGGGCGGCGCGTCGCGATCGCGGTTTCGCCGCGCGTCGCCGAGCTGCTGCTCGGCGCCGAGCGCGAGGCGCTGTCCGAGTTGGAAACCGAGCTCGGCCGTCAGATCGAAGTGCGCGCCGTGCCGGGGATGCACCAGGAGCACTTCGAGGTGATCGCGCTCGACCTCGGCCCACCGGTCGGGATCGCGCTCTCGTGGCTGGGCACGGAGGAATCCACGCCAACCCCGGCGCCGGAGCGCATTGAGGAAGCCGACCTCGCCGCGGCGCCCGAACGGGATGTCCTCGAAGAAGTGGCCGTCGAAGCGGAGAAACCCGAAGCGGCCGCGCCGCTGTCGCCGTTCCGAGCTGACGCCCTGGAGGAGTTCTCACCCCTCGACATGGATCCCGTAGCGCTCCGCGCCGACTGCGACGAAACGGTTGACGGGACTCCCGAATTCCGGATACTGCCGCGTCCCGAGCACGGTGAGGAGTCGTGATGTACGCGGTGGTTCGCACCGGCGGAAAGCAGGTTCGCGTCGCTCCCGGCGACGCGCTGTGGGTCGAGCGCCTTCCCGGCGACGTCGGCGAGACCATCGAACTCGGCGAGGTGCTGCTGGTGGGCGGCGAGGGTGCGCCGCGGGTCGGCACGCCGACCGTCGCGGGCGCCAAGGTCGTCGCGACCATCGCAGGCCACGGCCGCGGCGAGAAGATCATCATCTTCAAGGCCAAGCGTCGCAAGCGCTATCGCCGCAAGCTCGGCCACCGCCAGGAATACACGCAGATTCGCGTCGAGAAGATCGAGGGCTAGCAAGCCGCCGCGGCGCGCAGTCGAGCCGAAGGCGAGCGGAGTGCAGAAGGTCCGATGGCACACAAAAAAGGGCAGGGCAGCTCTCGAAACGGTCGCGACAGCAACGGCCAGCGTCGCGGCGTGAAGCGCTACGCGGGCCAGGCGGTGAACGCCGGCACCATCCTCGTGCGCCAAGTCGGCACGCGCGTTCATCCGGGTCGCAACGTGGGCCTCGGCCGGGACTACACGCTCTTCGCCCTCTGCAACGGTACCGTCGCATACGGCACCTCGAAGGGGCGTGTCGTGGCGCGGATCGAGCCCGCCGTCTAGCCGCTCCCCGCGAGCGGGGCCGGCCCAGCCGGAGCCGGCCGTGAAAGCCAGCGAAAACTTCCTCGACGAAGCGACGCTCGAAGTCGTAGCGGGTAGCGGCGGCAACGGCTGCGTCAGCTTCCGGCGCGACAAGTTCAACCCGCGCGGCGGCCCCGACGGCGGCGACGGCGGCAATGGCGGCGACGTCGTTCTGGTCGCCGATCACAATCTCTCGACCCTTCTCGACTTGCAGCTCCGGCCGCAGGCGCGCGCCGAAGACGGCGCCCACGGCAGCGGCAACGGCCGCTTCGGCAAGAACGGCGAGGATTGTCTGCTGCGCCTGCCGGTCGGCACGGTCGTGCGCGACGCCAACGCGCCGGGTGATGGCGAACCGCTCGGCGACCTCGTCGAGCACGAGCAGCGACTGGTCGTCGCGCGCGGCGGTCGTGGAGGGCGCGGCAACGCCTGCTTCGCGACGCCCACGCGACAGGCCCCCGACACGGCGGAAGCGGGACGCAGCGGCGAGCAGCGCCGGCTGCGCTTCTCGCTGAAGCTGATCGCCGACGTCGGGCTCGTCGGCCTGCCGAACGCGGGCAAGTCTACGCTGCTGCGCCGCATCTCGGCGGCGCGACCGCGGGTGGCGGCGTATCCCTTCACGACGCTCGTGCCCGCGCTCGGTGTGGTGCAGGCCGGCGAGCGCCGCTTCGTCGTCGCGGACCTGCCCGGACTGATCGAGGGCGCGAGCCACGGCGCCGGCCTCGGTGACCGCTTTCTGCGTCACATCGAGCGAACGCGCGTGATCGTGCACCTGGTCGACGTCGGCTCGGCGTGGCTCGAAGAGAAGCCAGCCACTGCGCCGCTCGCCGACTGGCAATCGATCCGCGACGAACTCGCGAGTTACGACGCCGGCCTCGCAGCGCGCACCGAGATCGTGGCGCTCAACAAACTCGACTTGGTGCCCGGGGACGTGCGCGAGTCGCGCCTCGAGGCGCTCGAAGCAGCGCTCCGCGCGCGCGGTCGCGAAGTCGTGCGCCTCTCGGGCGCGACCGGGGAAGGCGTCGACGCCCTGCTGCGCGCGGTCTTGCGGGGACTCGATGCCACGGACGCGGTTGGCTTCGCCGAGGGCGCCGAGGCCGCGGCGCCGTGAGGAGTGTCGCAAAGCGCGCGTCGCGCATCGTCGTGAAGGTGGGTTCCTCGATCCTCACGGCGGCCGGAGCGGTGCGCCCGCGTGTCTTCAGCGAGTTGATCCGCCAGGTCAGCGAACTCATCGACGCGGGCCGACAGGTCGTCGTGGTGTCGTCGGGCGCGATTGCGATGGGCAGCCATCGACTCGGCTGGAGTCATCCGGGGCGCTCGATCCCCGAGAAGCAGGCGGCGGCGGCGGTCGGGCAGATCGCGCTGATGGAACGTTACCGGCTCGGCTTCGCGCGGCGCGGGCGACAGGTCGCGCAGGTGCTGTTGACACGCATCGGTCTCGACGACCGCGAGCGCTACCTGAACACCGATCGCACGCTCACGACGCTGCTGAAGCTCGGCGTGGTGCCGATCGTGAACGAGAACGACACCGTTTCGACCGAAGAGATCCGCTTTGGCGACAACGACAATCTCTCTGCGACGGTGGTGAACCTGATCGGCGCCGATCTGTTGATCCTGCTCACCGACGTCGACGGACTCTTTCGCGAAGCGCCGACAGCGGGAAGGCCGATGCCGCCACTCTATGGAGTCGTCCCGCAGATCACGCCCGAGATCCAGCACGCGGCACAGGGGTCGGCGCACGCGTTCGGTCGCGGCGGCATGATCACGAAGCTCGAGGCGGCGCAGAAGGCGGCGCTCTCGGGGGCCGCGACGGTGATCGCGAACGGACGCAGGCGAGACACGCTCCTGCGCATCGCAGCCGGCGAAGCCGAGGGCACGCTGTTCCTGCCGCGTCCGCCCGAGACGCGCCTCGGAAGCCGCAAGCACTGGCTCGCGTTCACGGCGCGACCGCACGGCGATCTACTGATCGACGCCGGCGCCGCAGCGGCGCTGCGCGAGCGCGGTCGCTCGCTGCTCCCGGCTGGCGTCAGCGGCGTGCGTGGAGAGTTCGGCATCGGCGACGTGGTGCGCTGCGTGGATCCGGCAGGGCGCGAAGTCGCGCGCGGCCTCGTCGCGTACTCCGCCGCGGAGATCACGCGCATCCGCGGACTCTCGACACGACAGATCGTGCCGGTGCTAGGCTACTCGAACGGTTCCGAAGTGATCCATCGCGACGACCTGGTCGTCATGCGCAACTGACGAGACGGCGGCGATCCGATGCCCACCAGCCTCGAGCAGCAAGTCGAAGATCTCGCGCGCGCCGCGCGCAGTGCGTCTCACGAAACGGCGCGGCTTTCGCGTGCCGTGAAGGATCGCTGGATCCTGCGCGCGGCGGAGCGACTCGAAGCGGCGCGCGAGCGCGTCCTCGAGGCGAACTTCGAGGACGTCCGGGAGGCCGAGGCGCGCGGCGTGGATGCGGCGCTCGCCAATCGCCTCACCCTCGAAGGGGGGAAATGGACGTCGATGATCGCCGGCCTGCGCGATGTCGCGGCGCTGCCCGATCCCGTCGGCGAGATCGCGCAGATGAGCGTGCGCCCGAACGGGCTGCGCGTCGGCCGCATGCGCATCCCGCTCGGCGTCATCGCGATCGTGTACGAATCGCGTCCCAACGTGACCGTGGACGCCGCTGCGCTCTGCGTGAAATCGGGCAACGCGGTGATCCTGCGCGGCGGCTCGGAGGCGATCCGCTCGAATCTCGCGCTCGGCGACGAGCTTCGCACGGCCGCCACCGAGACCGGCGTGCCCGCCGACGCGATCGCCGTCGTGCCCACTACCGATCGCGCCGCCGTCGATCACCTGCTCACGCTCGACCGCTACATCGACCTGCTGATCCCGCGCGGCGGCCCTTCGTTGATCCGCAAGGTGGTCGCAGAGTCGACCATCCCGGTCGTCAAGCACGATGCCGGCGTCTGTCACGTATTTCTCGACGCCTCGGCGGATCGCGAGATGGCGCG
>JAGSPS010000274.1 GCA_018262315.1 Deltaproteobacteria bacterium
TGCCGAAGCCCGTGATCACGACGGCCGGTACGTCGGGCCGGTTGGCCCGGAGCCACTCGCAGAGCTCGATCCCGCTCTGGCCGCGCATCTGGATGTCGGTCACTACGGCGTCGCAGCGATCCGCGTCGAGCCGCTCCAAGGCCGCCTCGTAGCTCTCGGCGACGTCGACCTCGAAATCGCGATGCATGAGCTGGTCGCGCAGCAGCTCGCGCAGCTCGCGCTCGTCATCGACGATCAGGATTCGACGGCTCATCCGCTCCTCCGGCCGGGATGAATGCGCTGAAGCAGCTGCCGCACCCCGGCTCGGTGCGCACCTCGATCCAACCGCGGTGCTCCTCGAGGATCCCGTGCACGACGGCGAGCCCGAGCCCCGTGCCCTCGCCGACCGGCTTGGTGGTGAAGAAGGGGTCGAAGATCGCGGGCAGCGCGTCGTTCGGAATCCCCTCGCCGTGGTCCTCGACCTCGAGGACCGCGTAGCGGCCCGACTCGTGGCCCGGGTTCGGCGGCGTCGCAACCTCGCGCACTGCGACGCGGATCTCGACGACGCCGTCGGGACGCGAAGCGTGGATCGCATTCATGACGAGATTGGTGAGAGCCTGCTGGATCTGCGCCGCGTCGACGCGTACGACGAGCTCCCGATTTGGCGCGCACGCGAGCCGCACGCTGCGCTTTCGCGCGAGCGGCTCGAGGAGAGTGAGCGTCTCCCTCGCGAGCTTCGAGAGGTCCGCCTCCGTGCGCTCTCCGCTCCGATGCCGCGCGAAGCCGAGGAGCTGGCGGACGATGCGCGTCATGCGATCCGCCTGGTCGCCGATCACGCGAGCGGCGCGCGCGATCTCTTCGCGGTCGGCGCACTCACCGCTGGTGATCATCTGGGCGCGCCCGGCGACGACATTGAGCGGTGTCCCGAGCTCGTGCGCGAGGCCCGACGCGAGCCTGCCGACCGTCGTGAGCCGGTCGGCGTGGCGCAGCTGCTCGACTGCCGCGATGCGCGCCGCGGACTCGTCCTCGAGTTGGCGCCGCGACGCCTCGAGCATCTCGGCCATCGCGTTCATCTCGCGCGCGAGGCTCGAGAGCTCGTCGCGACTCCTCAGCGAGAGCGGTGTCGAGAAGTCCCCGCGCCCGATGCGCCGCGCTTTCGCGATCAGCATGTCGACCGGCCGTCCGACCACGCGCACGCCGACGGTCCAGGCGACGCCCGCGCAAAGCAGGAGCATCGCTGCCGCGGAAACGAGCTTCTTGGGGACCCGTGCGACGAGGTGGTCTCGCTCGTGCGAGACGGGCTCCGAGATCTCGAGCGCGGCGCCGCGCGATCCCTGGGCGTCGAGACGCAGATAGGTGAACAAGCGCAGCTCGGCGCCGCGTTGCGCGCGCAGCTGGACCGTCGGAACGTCGGGCGAGAGCCTCGCGGCGGCCTCGGGGACCGTGGGAACCCCGGCCGGTCCGGCCACGTCGTCGAGATAGACGATGCGCGTCTCGATCCCGGTCTCCACAGCCGGGAAGCGGGAGACCAGAGCGACAGCGGCCTGCTCACCGGCATCGCGCCAGGTCTCTTCCACCGCGATCGCCAGTTCGCGCGCCAGCGTCGCGTCGTCGCGGCGCATGTCCACGTCGAGCAGCTTGAGATCGGAGCGCAGCGTCAGGTAGCTGTCGAGCGCGAAGACCAACCCGATCGGGATCAGCAGATAGAGGGTGAGGCGGCGGACAAGCCTCATGTCGAGAACCTAGCGCCCGCCGGCACCGCCGACGCCACGAGGAAGCGGGACTCCCGGATGGGATCGAACTTCTCCCATCGCCGTGCGCGGAGATTCGGGGAGATCCCGCTGCGCGTCATGGAGCGCCGCTGAGCGTTCTCGTCGCGGGCGGCAGCTTCGCGGGCGGCTCTCGAGCCAGCCAGCTAGTTTCCAACCGCGTCGCGCGGAGACGTGGGACCGGTTCCCCATCCCTCATGCGGCGGGGGAGATCTCCTTGAGCGGCGATGCCACCGCCTTTGTGGCCACTACCGACGCCGCGGCGTACGTGCCGTACGCCGACGCCGAGCGGGTGTTGGCCTCGCTCGAGGAGTGGGCGTGCGACGCGGAACGGCCGCTGCGCGTGCTGCGCGGCCCGCAGGGATCCGGCAAGTCGATGCTGCTTGCGGTGCTCGCGGCGCGCCTGGGCCGGCACGCGCTCCCCGTCTACCTCTCGGCGAACGGCCTCGACCCCGACACGCTGGCGCGAACCCTCCTCGATGCGCTCGGGACGCCGTGGGAGGGAACGCCGCGCGTCGCGCTCGTGCGCGCCGTCGAGCAGCCCCGAAGGCGCCGCGTGCTGCTGCTCCTCGACGACGCCGACGCCTTGGCGCCGCGCACGGAGATGTGGCTCTTCGGTTTCGTGCGGCGCAGCGCGGGCGCCGTGCATGCGCTGCTCGCGGTGCGCGACGAACGGCTCGCCGCTGAACTCGCGAATGCCTTCCAGGCCGGCACGACCGTGCTCGCGCTCGACGCGCCGATGAGCCGCGAGGATGCGGACGCCTGGGTGCGCGCGGAACTCGCGCGAAGTGGTGTCTGCGCCGCGCTGCGCGCGCGCTTCGACGCTTTGGCGGTGTCGCGGATTCATACGCGTTCCGGTGGCGTTCCCGGCCGCTTGCGCGAGGAAGCCGCGGCGATCTTGGAGGAGTTCGCCGCGCCGAGCGGCGAGGCGACCGCGCGCGCGGCGCGCGAGGAGCGCTCGCCGGTCGAGAGCCCGCCGCCGCGGCTGGCGCTGGCGACCGCGGCGGAGCGGCGGCCGCCCGGTCCGCTGAGTGCCCACGCCTTCGCTGCTGCTGCGCCTCCGCGCCCGCCGGGCCCGAGGCGTGAGCCCGCGCCTCGCGAGACCCCTGTGACGCCCCGCGAGCTGGCGTCGCCGCGCGCTGCCGCACCCACGCCGGCGCGCAAGCCCTCCACTCCCCGCGCCGCGAGCGCGAGCCTGAGCAACGCCGCACAGGCCGCCGTCGAACCGACACGATCCAACGTCGACGCGAACGACCCGCCGCGCACCGCTCCGCGCCGCGACTCGCTGCTTCGCTGGTTGCTCGTGCCAGCAGCGCTCGCTGCCGCGTACGTTGCTGGATTCCTGACCTCGCAGACGCTCGAGGCGCTGCGCCCGGGCGCGGCGCCGGCAGGCGTCGCGGTAGAGGCGCCCGAGGTGGCACCGCCTTCGGTGTCGGCGGCGCCGCCGCGCCAGGACGAGAGCGCCACGATAGAGACGGTCACCGAGATCGGGAGGCCGGACGCGCGCACGGCGCCACTGCCGGCCGCAGCGCCGGCTGCCGCGGCGATGGCGGCGCCCACCGGCGACACCGCCGAAGCGGCGCCGTTGCCGGTGACACCACCGGCGACACCGCCGACGGGCGAGCCCGTGGTGACGGAGCCTGCTGCGACGGAGGCGGCGGAGCCGGGGGAAGCAGCGGCGGAACTTGCGACCGCTCCCGAGGTCGCTCTGCCGGCGGTTTCGGCCGCGCCTCCGCCCGCGCGCGTGCGTCGCTCGCCGCAGCGGCCTCGCAGTGTCGAGGTCAGCGTCGAAGCGGAGCCCGGCGCCTCGATCTCGATCAACGGACAACCGGTGGGATCGGGCATGGTGAAGGGACTCGAACTCGCGCCGGGACCGCACCGGGTCGAGGTGCGGCTGCCCGACGGGCGCGCCGTGGAACGCATCGTCGAGATCAAGGGCGATCGCTACGACATCAAGGTGCGTTGACCTTTTCGTATGTCACACGGGCGCCGATGTGTGAGTGGGGGGCGCGCACCGGAAGGTTCCGATCGGGCGGATCCGCCACGACGCGCGGGCGCCAACCCGGGCAAGATCCCGTTCCACCAGGCGCCAGACCTCCAGCCGATCGAAGCTGCGGATCGCACGCTGCGCCCGTGGCGCTCGACGCACCCGCCCGCCGAAGGGGCGTTGACATGGGCCGCCAGTCGTGGGATGGATGGCAGCGATGGCCCACGTTCCCGCTGACTCGCGCGAGGCTCGCAACACGATGCGCCGGCTGCGCCACGCCGTGCGCACGCCGATCGGCCAGATCGTGGGCTACAGCGAGTTGCTCCAGGAGGAAGCGGCCGCGGAAAACCACAGCGACTGGGTGTCGGATCTGGAGCGGATCCGTCAGGCGGGCCTCGGGCTGCTCGCGCTCGTGGACGAGATCCTCGGGGGTGAGCCAGCACACCACGCAGAGGAGGCCGTTGGATCACCCGCCAGCGCCCCGGCCTCCGCCGTCGAGAAGCAACGCCTCGGCGCCGCGGGAGCACGCCTGCTCGTCGTGGACGACGAGCCGGGGAACCGTGACCTGCTCGCGCGGCGGCTCGAGGCAGTCGGCTACGAGGTGATGGCCGTTTCCGATGGCAGAAGCGCGCTGCAGCGCATTGCGGACCAGTCGTTCGATCTCGTGCTGCTCGACGTGATGATGCCGGGCATGAGCGGCCTCGAAGTGCTCGAGACGATCCGCCGGGAGCAGCCGCTCACGCGGCTCCCGGTGATCCTGGCCACGGCGCTCGACGGCACGGAGCACGTCGTCGAGGGGCTTCGCCTCGGCGCCAACGACCACGTCACCAAGCCGCTCGATTTCCCCGTCGTGCAGGCGCGGGTCGAGGCGC
>JAGSPS010000275.1 GCA_018262315.1 Deltaproteobacteria bacterium
GCGCGCGCGATGGTCGCGAACATGGTGCGCGGCGTGACGCAGGGCTTCGCACGCGAGCTGCAGATCGAAGGCGTCGGCTACCGGGCCGAGGCTTCCGGCAAGAAGCTCACGCTGGCGCTCGGCTTCTCGCACCCGGTGGTACTGGACGTGCCTGAGGGCCTTTCGGTGTCGGTCGAGGGTACGAACAAGATCAAGATCGAGGGCATCGACCGCGATCGAGTCGGTCAGTTCGCGGCCGAGCTGCGCAACCTCAGGCCGCCCGAGCCCTACAAGGGCAAGGGTGTTCGCTACTCGGACGAGCGCATCCGGCGCAAGGTCGGCAAGGCCGGCGCGGGCGCGTAGGCGGGGAACCAACGGCGATGAAGGCGAAGATCCGCAATCCGAAGCAGGCGAACTGGGCAGCGCGCCGCGCGCGCGTCGCGCGGAGCCTGTCCACCACCGATCGCGTGCAGCTCACGGTCTACCGGAGTCTCAAGCACATGTATGCCCAGCTCTTCGATCCGGCGAGCGGGCGCACGATCGGCTCGGTCTCCACGCGCTCGAAGGCGATTGCCGACGGGCTCGCGAGCACCAGCAACATCGAGGCGGCGAAGCGCGTCGGCACGGCGATCGCGGCGCTCGCGAAGGAAAAGGACATCGAAAAGGTGGTCTTCAATCGAAACGGCTTCCTGTACCACGGTCGTGTCAAGGCGATCGCCGACGCGGCCCGTGAAGCGGGGCTTCAGTTCTAGATGGCGACCAGAATCCGACGGGACCGGCTCAACCCGAACGACTACGAGCTCAACGACCGCGTCGTGCACATCAATCGCGTCGCCAAGGTGGTGAAGGGCGGACGCCGCTTCTCCTTCTCGGCGCTCGTGGTGGTCGGCGACGGCAACGGCGTGGTGGGGGTGGGACTCGGCAAGGCGGGCGAAGTGCCCGAGGCGATCCGAAAGGGTGTCGACCGCGCACGCAAGAACCTGCTGCGGGTGCCGCTCCGCGAAGGCACGATTCCGCACGTGGTGACGGGTCATTTCGGCGCGGGCCTGGTGTTGCTGCGCCCGGCCTCGGCCGGTACCGGCGTGATCGCCGGTGGGGGCGTGCGGGCCGTGCTCGAGTCGGCGGGCGTACAGGACGTTCTCACCAAGAGCCTCGGCACCAACAACCCGCACAACGTGGTACGCGCGACGCTCGTCGCACTTTCCGCGCTGCGCGACCCCGAGCGCCGGGCGGTCGAGCTGGGTCGCGTCGATACGGCGGGAGCGTTGGCATGAGCCGCGTACGCGTCACCTGGGTGAAGAGCATGATCGGCAGCAACCAGCGCCAGCGCGCGACGTTGCGCGGTCTCGGCCTGCGACGGCTGAACCAGACCGTGGAACTGAAGGACGCCCCCGCGGTGCGCGGGATGATCGGCAAGGTCGCGCACCTGGTGCGGGTGGAGGGATAGACGATGCTCGACCATCTGACGCCGCGCCCCGGCGCGGTGACGAAACATCGACGGCCGCGCGGTCCCGGCTGCGGGTTCGGCAAGACGGCGGGTCGTGGCACCAAGGGCCAGGGCAAGCACCGGGGCGGCAGACCGACACCGTTCCATTTCGAAGGCGGTCAGATGCCGATCACGCGCCGCATGCCGAAGCGCGGCTTCCGCTCGCCGAATCGGATCGAGACGGAGGTCGTGAACGTGGGCATGCTCGCCGGATTCGGCGAAGGGGCGACGGTCGATCTCGAGTCGCTCGCCAAGCGCGGTCTGATCCCCGGTTCGGGCCGGCCCGTGAAGCTGCTCGCCGAGGGGGACGCGCCCAGGAACCTGACCGTGAAGGTGAACGCCGTGAGTGCCGCGGCGCAGAAGAAGATCGAAGACGCAGGTGGAAGGGTGGAGCTTCTCGCTTGACCAGCGGATTCCAGAACATTGGCCGCGTGCCCGAGCTGCAGCGACGCATCCTGTTCACGTTCGGGATGCTCGCCGTCTATCGGCTCGGTGCCCACATCGCCACGCCGGGGATCGATCCCCAGGTGATCAAGAGCTTCTTCGACCAGATGGCTGGCTCGGTGTTCGGTCTCTTCAATCTGTTCTCGGGCGGCGCGCTCGAGCAGCTCTCGATCTTCGCGCTGGGCATCATGCCCTACATCAGCGCCTCGATCATTTTCCAACTGCTCACGATCGTGATCCCGTCGCTCGAGCAACTCCAGAAGGAGGGCGAGCAGGGCCGTCGCAAGATCACCCAGTGGACCCGCTACGCAACCGTGGTGATCGCGCTCTTCCAGAGCACGCTCCTCGCGATCGCGCTCGAGCATGGCCAGTTCGGCGAGGGCGCGGTGGCAGTCCCCGGCTGGGGCTTCCGTTTGATGGTGGCGCTGACGCTCACCACGGGCACCGCCTTCATCATGTGGCTCGGCGAACAGATCACCGAGCGAGGGATCGGCAACGGCATCTCGCTGGTGATCTTCGCGGGCATCATCGTGCGGCTGCCGAGTGCCCTCGGAACGCTCTGGGAGCAGGTGCGCACCGATCAGTTCACCGTGCTCGGCGCGATCATACTGCTGGCCTTCGTGGTCGCGTTCATGGGGTTCGTAGTGCTCTGCGAGCGCGCCCAGCGTCGCATTCCGATCCAGCACGCCCGCCGCGTCGTCGGTCGCAAAGTGATGCAGGGCGGGATGAGCTACTTCCCGCTGCGCCTCAATACGGCCGGCGTGATCCCGCCGATCTTCGCGTCGTCGATCCTGATGTTCCCGATGACGATCACGCAGTTCGTCGACTCGCCCACGATTTCCAACTTCTTCTCGGACTACCTCCACTACGGGAGCGTCCTCTACAACGGCATCTACGTCGCGCTGATCATCTTCTTCGCCTTCTTCTACACGGCGATCGTGATCAACCCGACCGACGTGGCGGACAACATCAAGCGCTCGGGCGCCTACATCCCCGGTATCCGACCCGGCAAGCGCACGGCCGAGTACATCGACCGGATCCTCGGCCGCCTCACCCTGATCGGAGCGATCTACGTGTCGGTGGTGTGCGTGATGCCGGTGCTGCTCGCGAACCAGGCCGGGGTTCCGTTCTACTTCGGCGGCACCGCGCTGCTGATCGTGGTGGGCGTCGCGCTCGACACGATCGGACAGATCGAGGCGCACCTGGTGTCGCGGCAGTACGAGGGGTTCGTCAAGGGCACACGGCTGCGCGGGAGGCTCGGACGATGAGCGCGCGACGGCTGCTGCTGCTCGGTCCGCCGGGAGCCGGCAAGGGAACGCAGGCCGAGCGCCTGGTCGCCCAGCTCGGCATCGTGCAGATCTCGACGGGCGACATGCTGCGCGCTGCGGTGAAGGGGGGGACCCAGGTCGGCCTCGAGGCGAAGGCCTGCATGGAGCGCGGCGACCTCGTGCCCGACGCCGTCGTGATCGGCGTCGCCGAAGAGCGCCTGCGCCAGCCCGACGCCGCGAAGGGATTCATCCTCGACGGCTTCCCGCGCACGGCAGCCCAGGCCGCCGCGCTCGACGCGCTGCTCGCCCGGCTCGGCGTGCGGCTCGAGCGCTGCGTCGCGTTGCAGGTCGACGAGGACGAGTTGGTGAAGCGGCTGCTGCGCCGCGCCGAAATCGAGGGCCGCAGCGACGACAACGAAACCGCGATTCGCAACCGCATGCGCGTCTACCGCGAGCAGACCCAGCCGCTCATCGACCACTACCGCAAGCTCGGCGTGCTCGCGGAGCTGAAGGGCGACGGGTCGGTCGAAGAGGTCGGCGCGCGCATCCAGGGAGCCCTCGCGTCGTGATGGCTTTCGGCGATGCGATCCGCGTGAAGACGCGCCGTGAGATCGACGCGATGCGGGAGGCCTCGCGCCACGTCGCCGAGGTGTTGCTCGAGCTGCGCGAGCTGACGAAGCCGGGCGTCACCACGGGAGAGCTCGATCAGCACGCGCGCAAGGCGATTCGCAAACGCGGCGTCGAGTCGTCGTTTCTCGGCTATGGCCCGTACGGCTTGCCGCCGTATCCCGGCGTGCTCTGTGTCTCCGTGAACGACGAAGTCGTCCACGGCATCCCCGGTTCACGCGAGCTGGGCGAAGGCGACATCGTGAGCCTGGATTTCGGCGCCGCGTGCGAGGGTTATCATGGCGACTCGGCGGTCACGTTGGCGCTCGGTCCGGTGCCGGCGGTGGCGCAGAAGCTGGTCGACGTGACCCGCGATGCGCTCGATCGCGCGATCGAGCAGATGGTTCCCGGCAAGCGCCTCTCCGACATCGGCCACGCCGTGCAGGTGCGGGCCGAGTCCGAAGGCTTCTCGGTGGTGCGACAGTTCGTCGGTCATGGGATCGGTCGCGAGATGCACGAGCCGCCCCAGATCCCGAACTATGGACCCGCGGGTCGCGGTCCACGGCTGCGGCCCGGCATGGTGTTCGCGATCGAGCCGATGGTCACCGCGGGCTCGCCGGACGTCGAGATTCTCGAGGACGAGTGGACGGCGGTGACCGCAGATGGATCGCTGGCAGCCCACTTCGAACACACGATCCTGATCACGGAAAATGGTCCCGAGGTGCTCACCCGGGTACCAGGATCGCACTGAGGGGAAGTCATGAAGGTCCGCGCGTCCGTCAAGAAGATCTGCGACAAGTGCCGGGTGATCCGGCGGCG
>JAGSPS010000439.1 GCA_018262315.1 Deltaproteobacteria bacterium
GATCGCGGGCGCCACGGCGGGATCGAGCGCCGGACAGCCGAAGCTGCGCCCCACGCGCCCGCCGCTCTGCGCGCGGAACGACGCGCTCACGTAGTCGGCTGGATGCATCACGATGCGCCGCTCCTCGGCGCGTGCTGACTCGGACCCGGCAGAGCCCGGCGTGAACTGCGCGAGCGGCGGACGCGTCGACCGTGACGCCGCCCCCTTCTGCGATGGCTGAGTCGCTTCGCGGCGCTGTGCGCGGAGCGCGAGTGACATGACCGGTTATCCGCGCGCGGATCGTTCGTCCCGCGCTACGTTGGCACTCGCAGGAGCCGACAATGCGATCCCTCGACGACTCGATCGCGCGCGCGGTGGCGATTCTCTCGGCAGAGCCGCGTGTGCGCGTGGTGTTTCTCTTTGGCTCCGTAGCGCGGCCGGGCGCCGTTCCACCGCGCGACCTCGATCTCGCAGTGTGCGCGCGACCTCCGCTCGCGCTTCCCGAGCTGCTCCAGCTCCAGGGCCGGCTCCAGGAGGCGGCTCTCGTTCCGGTGGACCTCGTGAGTCTGGACGACGCGCCGATCGTTCTCGCCCACGAGATCATCGAGGGCGGGCGCTGCCTGTACTCGCGCTCGCCGGACGACGAGATCGACGTGGTGACACGCACGCGAATCCGCTGGTGGGATTGGTTGCCCGTACGCGAGCGTCAATGGCAGGCGAGTGAGGAGCGCTTGGAGGATCGCCTTGGTCCTCCGACCTGAGGCCGTGCGCGAGCGCTTGCTGCGCCTCGAGGAAGTGCTCTCGCGCCTCCAGGAACTCCAGCGCGAAGGCGTCGATCCTCGCGGCGACTTCCGGCAGGCATGGCTCGCCGAACGCGGCTTGCAGCTCGCCGCCGAGATCGCACTCGACATCGGGAACCACATCCTGAGCGCGCACTTCGGCGTGTCGGCCCGGGATTACGAGGACGTACTGACCCAGCTCGCCGCCTGCGGCGTGATCGACGCGGAGCTGCGTGAACGATTCCGCGGGCTCGGAGGCTTTCGCAACCTCCTCGTGCACGGGTACCTGAAGCTCGATGCCGACCGCGTCGCGATCGTGATGGCCGACGCCCCCGAGCGATTCTCCGCACTGGCGCGGGCGATCCGCGCCTGGCTCGCGACCGCCAGATAGCCTGCGACCTCCGGGCCTCTCAGCATCGCCGCCGGAGCGCCCCCCATGAGCTGCGCCGCCTGCGGCCACTCGAACCCCGTGCGCGCGAAGTGTCGTCTCGGTTGCGGGACGCCCTTCGCGATGCGCTGCGCGAGCTGCGGCGTCGAGCTCCTGCCCGCCGCGAAGGGCTCGCTGGAACTGGCCGAGCCGCTCGATCCCGAGGCGTGGCACCGCATCCTCGAGCGCTTCTTCGAGATCCTGACCGAGGGCGTCCACCGCCTCGAAGGCACCGTCAACCAAGCGGATTCTCGAATCGAAGCCCCGGGAAGCGCGCGAAGTCGCCGTCCGTCGATGCCAGCACCAGGCCGTGCTCGATGGCGAGCGCGGCCAGATGTGCGTCCGGAACCAGATTCGCGCGCGCGGTCGCCTCGATAAGCAGTCGGCCGAACACCTGTCGGTGTCGTTCCGTCGGAGAGGGAACCCAAACCGCTTCGCAGTCGAGCCATTCCTCGACTTGATGCCATGCCGCGCGACTCGACGCGGGCCGCTCGAAGACACGCGAGTTCGTGATCAGGCGGAGGAAGGCGAGCAGACTGGGCCAGGGCAGCCCCACCCGTGCGGTGCCGTTCAATCGCTGATCGAGCCAGGTACGCGCGCGCTCGTGCTGATCGAAGTCCTGAACATGCGCGTAGACCAGGAGGTTCGCGTCAACGAGGATCAGTGGAAGCGCTCCCCATCCGCCGCGGCGAGTGCCTCGGCGACGTCGTCCACGTTGTCGAGGAGGCAGCGTCCGAGGGAGACAGCCTTCGTCACGTGGGGCTTGCGCGGGGTAGGCGGCGCTTCGAGACGCGTGAGTCCTTCTCGGAGCGCCTCGTTCACGAGCTGCTTCAGACTGCCCCCCCGCCGCCGGCGCGCGTGTTCGAGGAGCCGCGCCACATCGTCGTCGAGTGTGAGAGTCGTTCGCATGCATCAAAGCATACCATAGGTGATGCCTTGATGCCGAGAGCGAGTGGAGGAGGAGGCGGGGACCAAGCCGAATCTCGCCAAGCTGAGCGTGGCGCGCACGATCGCAGCGAACGTGCTGTGGATGGGGAAACACGAGGCGGAAACCCAGCCGGAGCGGATCCGGGGATCGATGACGACAGACCGCGCCGTCGGGCGTCCGGCCCGAGGGCCCCGAGCATGGGCCTGCTCGAACGGCGCGAATCCGTGTGCATAGACCGCCAGCATTTCTACCGATATTCTGCTGCCAATGTATGCACGGGATCTCTCGCCGCCGGACCGCCCCTTCTTCCTGTTCAGGCCGCGCGGCACCGGAGAGACGACGTGGCTGCAGTCGGTCCTGCCGGACGCCCACCGGGTGGACCTGCTGCGCGACCGGGAGCTCGTGCGGCTGCTGCGCGATCCGGGCCTCTTCACCCGTGAGGTGGAGGCGCTGCGCGCCGGAAGCTGGGTGGTGGTGGACGAGGTCTCCAGAAGCTCCCCGCGCTGCTCGACGAAGTCCAGGATCTGCTCGTGCGCGGGCGCGCCCGCTACCGCTTCGCCCTCACCGGATCGAGCGCGCGAAAGCTCCGGCGCAGCGGCGTGAACCTCCTCGCCGGTCGCGCGGTGAACCGGCGCTTCCACCCGCTCTGCGCCGGCGAACTCGGCGCCGAATTCGATCTC
>JAGSPS010000276.1 GCA_018262315.1 Deltaproteobacteria bacterium
CTGCATGCCCTCGGCCTCGACGCGACGCAGCGCTTCCGCGAGCCCCAGGATCGCCGCGATCGGCGCGGTGTGGTGGTAGACGCGGCGCTCGCCGAAGTAACCGCCGAGCAGGTTGAGGTCGAAGTACCAGCTCGGCACCGGCGCCGTGCGGCGCGCGAGGCGTTCGAGCGCGCGCGCGCCGAACGACGCGGGGGATAGGCCGGGCGGGCAGGAGAGACACTTCTGGGTGCCGCTGTAGGCGGCGTCGATGCCCCAGGCGTCGAGCGCGACCGCGATGCCGCCGAGCGACGTCACGCAGTCGAGCACGACGAGCGCGCCGGCCTCGCGCGCCGCGCGCGCGATCGCCGCGACCGGCTGGCAGACGCCGGTAGACGTTTCGGCGTGTACGAACGCGACCAGCGACGGACGCACGCGGGCGATCGCGGCGGCCATCGCGTCGTCGTCGAGCACCGTGCCCCATTCGGCGTCGACGCGGGTCACGCGCGCGCCTTGGCGGCTCGCGACTTCGCACATCCGTTCGCCGAAGACGCCCGCGACGCCGATCACCACGGGGTCGCCGGGCTCGACGAGATTCTGGAAGCAGGTCTCCATGCCGCCGCTGCCGGTCGCGGAGAGCGGAATCGTCAGTCGATTCCCGGTGCCGAAGAGTCGGCGCAGGCTCGCTTGCACGTCGTCCACGCAATCGAGGAACGCGGGATCGAGGTGACCGACGAAGCAATCGGCCATCGCGGCGAGCACGTCGGGATGCGGATTCGAGGGACCGGGACCGAGCAGCAGTCGATGCGGCAGCGTCATGTCTTTCCTCGATGCAGCCTGATAGCCGGGTTCCGCTCTCGACGCACCTGAACACGGGTTCCGCTCGACGCCGTTCCTCGGCGCCGAGCGAAATCATGAGTTGGTTGACAGGAGCCTGCCTCCTTCCTAAAGTTGACGATCCCTCCCCGCGGGAAGATGAGATTCCTGCTGGAATCCCCGCCCCTTGTCTCACTCTGTCTCTTACTCTGTTCGAATGCCCAAGTGAGGTTGGAGTTTGAAGCGCTGGATCGCGCTCGCGCTCGGTATCGGGATCGCGCTCGGCGCCGGCTATGTCCGGCTGCGCAGCGCCGCCCTGGTGCGCGAGTCGGGATCGGCCGAGTCGATCGGCGAGACGTCGCGCGCGCAGCTCGACGACGTGCTGCGCAAGGCGGACGCCGGAGAACCGCCGCGGTGAGTTCGCTGCGCACGCGCGCCGACTACGAGCAGGAGGAGCGCGTGCGCCTCGCGCCGTTCGCGGTACGCGCCGCGGCGTCGCGCGGGCGCGTCGCGCCCGAGCCCGAGCATCCGCTGCGCACCGCCTTCCAGCGCGATCGCGATCGCGTGCTCCACGCGCACGCCTTCCGCCGCCTCGAGTACAAGACGCAGGTCTTCGTGCACCATGAGGGTGACCACTACCGCAACCGTCTCACGCATACGCTCGAAGGCGCCCAGATCGCGCGCACCATCGCGCGCACGTTGCGGCTCAACGAAGACCTCGCCGAAGCGATCGCACTCGCGCACGACCTCGGTCACACGCCGTTCGGCCATGCGGGCGAGCGCGCGCTCGACCGCCTGATGCGCGCCGACGGCGGCTTCGACCACAACCGCCAGACGCTGCGCGTCGTCGATCTGCTCGAGCAGAGCTACCCCGGCTTCCGCGGCCTCAACCTCAGCTACGAAACGCGCGAAGGCATCCTCAAACACGGCGCGAACTGGGATCACCCGGCGCCGCTCCCGGATCGCAGCGGGCAGACGTCGCTCGAAGCGCAGGTGTCCGATCGCTCCGACGAGATCGCCTACACGAATCACGACCTCGACGACGGCCTGCGCTCCGAGTTGTTGACGCCCGAACAGCTCGGCGAGGTTCCGCTCTGGCGCGATCTCTACGGTGCAACGCGCGAACGAATGCCGGACGCGTCGCCGCCGGTGCTGCGCGCGCAGACGATCGTCGCGCTGCTGAACCACCTCGTCACCGACCTGGTCGAAGCGACCGCGCAGCGACTCGACGACGCCCGACCCGCCGACGTCGACGCGGTGCGCGCCGCGCCGCGCCGCTGGCTCGACTACTCACCCGCGCTGGCCAAGGGGCTGCGCGAGCTCAAAGAGTTTCTCTACCGCAATCTGTACTACCACCCGCATGTGGTCGCGACCACCGAGAAGGCCGAGCGCGTTCTCGAGGAGTTGTGGCGCGTGTACCGCAGCGACCCGTCGAAGGTTCCGCCGCAGGTGCGCGCGTATTTCGTCGCGGACGGTGAAGCCCGCGCGATCGCCGACTACGTCGCGGGCATGACGGATCGTTTCGCTCTGGCGGAACACCGAAGGCTCACCCATGGCCGCGGCCTCGACTGACGCAGAAGTTCGCGTCGCCTTCTCGACCGCGCCGGACGAAGCCGTCGCGGCGCGCATCGCGCGGGCGCTCGTCGAGGAACGGCTCGCCGCCTGCGCGAACCTGGTGCCCGGCGTGCGCTCGATCTACCGGTTTCGAGGCGTCGTCGAGGACGAACGCGAGGTGCTGCTCGTGATCAAGACCTGCGCCGACCGCGTCGGCGCGCTCGCCGAACGCCTGCGCGCACTGCATCCCTACGAAGTACCCGAGCTGATCGTGCTGCCGACGGCGGGCGGTCTCGCAGCGTATCTCGACTGGGTGCGCGCGGAGACACGACCGTGAGTCTCGCCCGCGCTCTCGAGGCGGCAGCTTCGGCGCTGCCCGAGCACGAGGACGCGATCCGCCCGGCGAACGGCGACCCGGAGCGGCTGCTCGCTGCGCTCGCGCCGCCCGCGGCGACGGCGGTGCTCGCGTGGCTCCTCGAGCAGTCCCCCGACGACGGCGAGCAACTCGCGCTCGCCTGGGCCGATCTCGAAGCGGGCGCCGCAGCGCTGCGCGGGCTCGAGGAGGGCAAACTCGGCAAGGCCGGTCGCAAGGCGCTGCGACGCGCCCAGCACCGGCTGCGCTCGCGCGGGGTCGAACTCGGCACCGCGCCGATCGCCGCCCGCGTCGCGACGCTTCCCAAGCTCGACGACGAGATCGACGTCGCCCTGGTGTCGCCTCCCGATCCGAGTGGCGCGCAGCTCGTGGTGGTGGTCGAGTCGAGTCCTTCGGGCGGCACCCGCATCTTCCAGGGTGCGGTCGATCTGGAGCGCGGGATCCTCGAGTTCCGCGTGTTGCAGGCAAATCGCTCGCAGGCGCGGCGACTGCTGCGCGAGCTCGACGCCAACGCGGCGCTCGCGGCGACCGAGGCGCCGCGCGCGTCGGTGGCCGCGTTGCTGGCGCGTGCCGCGGAAGTGCAGCCGGCCGATCGCGCGTTGCCCCAGGCCTTCGGCGAATGGCGAAACCGGGTCGCGCGCGCACCCGAGGGCGCGTCCACCCCCGGTGCGCTGGCGCGCGCAGGTGTCGACGCGTCGCCGACCCCGTCGCTGCTGCGCGAAGTGGCGGAAGCCGTCGCGGCGGGCGCCTACGGGCCGTGGCCGCCCGACTTCGAAGTCCTGCACGCGCTGGCGGAGAAGGTGCGCGACACCGCGAAGAGCCGCCTGCTGCTGGACGACCAGCAGCGGCGCGCGCAGGTGGATGCGGCGATCGGCGACGCGCTCGAGACGCGCTACGCGCCGCCCGCCGCCGAGCGCACTGCCGCGCGTTTCGAGGAGTTCGCGTACAGCGCGTGGAAGCGCGGCCGCACCGAAGACGCGCAGCGCTGCGTCGCTGCGGCGCGCGCGTTCCGTGAACAGCCGCCGCGCGACAACCCCGTCGCGCGCGCGCTGCTCGAGCGGGCGCTGCAACCGCTGCTCGATGCGCTGCGCGACGAGGAAGCCTCGTCGCTCGTGGTGAGGCCCTAGCCGTGTTGCTCGCCCAGAGTCGCTACTGGCGCGTCTCGCTCTCGCGCAAGCGCTCGGCGGCGTTGCTCGCGCTCAGCGGCTTGCCCGAAGAATTCGCGGACCTCGACGGCTTCGAGGTCGAAGTTCCGCTGCTGCGCTGGAACGCAGTCGTTCGCAACGCCGAGAGCGACCGCAAGCTGCTCGGCGGGGTGTTGTTGGATGGCGCCACCGCGAAGGATCGCGTGGCGCGCGTCGTGGGATCGGATCCGATCCTCGGCGAACTACAACGAGTGGTGCGCGACGCGACCGTCGCGCTCATCGAAGCGGGCGTGTTGTCGATCGCGCCCGCGGTGGAGGAGAGCTGAAATGCGACGACGCTTCGGGCGACGGCGCTGGGGTTCGGGTGGTGGCAGCGACGCCGGCGGGAGCCGCGGTCTCGACGCGGGGCAGGAACTGGCCCGCGTGCTGCGGCTGGGTCTCGTCGATGCGCAGGCTCTGGAACCTGCGGGCGGCGACGACGTGCCGGCGACACTCGCTGTCGTCGGAACCGGCGCCGCGCGCGACGGCGAGCGGCTCGTCGTGGGCGTTGCGCCCGAGGGCGGCGATGCCTGGCTCGCCGCGCTCGCGGTGGCGACGCGCCTCGCGGCCAGCGACGGCTTCGCGGGTACCGCCGTCGCCATTGCGACGAGGTGGCCGCTCGCAGCGCGACGCCGCCTCGGTCTGCTGCGCACTACGCCGTTCCGCGTGCGCGCGCGCATCGAGCC
>JAGSPS010000058.1 GCA_018262315.1 Deltaproteobacteria bacterium
CGCCCCCCGAGCTCGATGCGCTCGCCGCGACGGCCGTGCTGCGCGGGCGCGAGCTCGCCGCACGGCACCCCCGGCGCATCGTGAACGCAACGGGCGTCGTGCTCCACACCAATCTCGGCCGCGCCGTGATCGCGCGCGGAGCGGGTGAGGCCGCGCTCGAAGCGGCGACCCGCTACGGCGATCTCGAACTCGATCTCGCGACCGGACGCCGCGGTGACCGGCTCGCCCCGCTCGGCCGCAAGCTCGCGCTGCTCGCCGGCTGCGAGGCCGCCCTCGCCGTCAACAACAACGCGGCGGCTCTCTTGCTGGCAGTCGCGACGCTCGCGCGCGGTCGCGAGGTCGTCGTGTCACGTGGCGAATTGGTGGAGATCGGCGGGTCGTTCCGCCTGCCCGACATCCTCGAAGCGGCGGGGGTGCGACTCGTCGAGGTCGGCACCACCAACCGGACACATCCCGAAGACTACCGGCGCGCCATGCGTCCCGAGACCGCGCTGCTGCTGAAAGTGCACCGCAGCAATTTCGAACAGCGCGGCTACGTCGCGGAAGTCGGGGTCGAGATTCTGGCGGCGATCGCGCGCGAGTGCGGTGTTCCGCTGCTGGAAGATCTCGGCAGCGCCTCGCTGATCGATCTGCGCGGGCAGGGTCTTCCCGAGGAGACGTTTGCACCTGCACGCCTGCGGCTCGGCGCCGACGTGGTCTGCTTCTCGGGCGACAAATTGCTGGGCGGGCCACAAGCCGGGATCCTGCTCGGCAGCGCGCGCTGCATCGACGCGATGCGCAACGATCCGCTTGCGCGCGCGCTGCGCCTCGACAAGATGTCGATCGCGGCGCTCGACTGGACGGTCGACGCGCTGCTCGCCGGCGATGCGTTCGAGACGCTGCCGGCGCTGCGCCAACTGAGCGAGTCCGCGGCATCCGTCGAGCAGCGCGCGCGTGCGCTCGCGGCGTTGCTGGCGCAGGGAGTCGCGACCGCGGGCTGGCGGCTCGAGGTGACCGAGAGTCGCGCGCCCGTCGGCGGTGGCTCGCTACCGGGCTTCGAGCTGCCGTCGTGGGCGGTGGCGATTCGTGCCGCGACATCGGCTGGTTCGGCGGAGGCACTTGCCGCGCGCTTGCGCAGCGCGGCCGTGCCGGTCGTCGCGCGCGTCGCCGCCGACGCCGTCCTGCTCGACGTGCGCACACTCCTCGACGGCGACGAAACGGCCATCGAAGCGGCCGTCATGAACGCGCTGCAAGGTGGACCGCGTTGATCCCGGCGGGGGCTTCGGGTACCGTGCCGCAACGCCAATTCGCGATGTTGAACTCGCCGGTCCTGGTGCTCAATCGTTCCTATCTGCCGGTCCACGTGACATCGGTGCGGCGGGCTTTTTCGCTGGTCTACCAGGGGATCGCGCGCGTGGTCGACGGCGAATACCGCACCTTCGACTTCGAGCAGTGGAGCGGTCTCCGAGTGGGGAAGGGACACGACCGGCGGCACAACGGCCACGAGCACCAGGACGTCGTCCACGGCAACGGTTTCGACTGGATCGGAACCAGCCGCGGCCGCCTTCCGGCGCCGCGTGTCATCGTGCTGATCGTCTTCGACCGCGTCCCGCGTCGCCACGTGCGCTTCAGCCGCGCCAACGTGATGACACGCGACGGCTTCACCTGTCAGTACTGCGGCGAGCGGCCACCGCGATCGCAGTTGAATCTCGATCACGTGATTCCGCGCGCACATGGCGGACGCAGCTGCTGGGAGAACGTCGTGGCGAGCTGTCTCGAATGCAATCGCCGCAAGGGCGGACGGACCCCCGAGCAGGCCGGGCTGCGCCTCCTGCGCGCACCGGCGCGCCCGCGCTGGACGCCGCTCGCGACGCTCCCGCTCGCGCACATCCGACACGACGAATGGCGACCCTTCTTGCGCGTGGTCGACAGCACGTTCGCGCGCGAAGCGCGGCGCTAGGCGACCGGGAGCCGCATGACCCAGACGCGCGATGCCAGGACACCGACGGGCGCACATCGTGCGCTCCCCCCGTCCCATGGCGCGGCTCCGCGCCTCGTCGCGGTGGGCGGCGGCAAGGGGGGCGTCGGCAAGACGCTGGTCGCTGCGAACCTGGCGGCGGCGCTCGCGCAGGCGGGTCGCCGGGTGGTGGCCGTCGATACCGATCTCGAAGGCGCCAACCTGCACACCGTGCTCGGCGTCGGCGCACCGCGTATGAGCCTCGCCGACTATGTCGCCAAGCGCGAACCCGATCTCCGCAAGCTGCTGGTCGACACGCCGATCCCCGGGCTCAGGCTGATTGCCGGCACGCACGGACATCTCGGTGCGCCGCAGCTGCGGTCGTTTCGCCGCGTCGCGTTGCTGGGCGAGCTGCGCAAGCTGCCCGCCGATTTCGTGCTGGTCGATCTCGGCGCGGGCACGCACCCGTCGGTGATGGACTACTTCCTGGTCGGCGACGACGGCATTCTGGTGCTGACACCCGAACCCACGTCGGTCGAGAACGCCTACTCGTTCCTGCGCGCCGCGTTCTACCGGCGCTTGCGCCTCGCGATGACCAGCGAATCGGCGCGCAAGCTCGTGAACCAGGCGATGGACCAGGGCAACGAGCGCGGCATCCGCACGCCTCTCGACCTGCTCCGGGAAGTGCGCGCGATCGCGCCCGAAGAGGGGCTGCGCCTCACCGCGGCGATCCAGGGTTTCCGGCCGCGCATCGTGGTGAACTCCGTGCGCAGCGCCGAGGACGTGCGGCTCGGCTTCGCGGTGCGCAGCGTCTGCCGCAAGTACTTCGGGATCGCCGCCGACTACATCGGCTACGTGAATCATGACGACGCCGTGACGCAGGCGATCCGCCAGCGCCGTCCGGTCGTGGTGACGCATCCGCACGCGGACGCTGCGGTGTACCTGACGCGCATTGCGCGCAAACTGCTCGAGAATGGCGGACCCGGTCGCACCACGCGTGCAGCGCGCGCCACCGCGCAGGTGGGTTTCGCGGCGAGGCGACCCACGGCATGAGAGACGAAGTCGAACTGGACCACTACGACGTGCTCGAAGTCGATCCCGGTGCGGCGCCCGACGAGATCGAACGCTCCTACCGGGTCCTCTCCGCCGCGTATGAAGGCGACTCGCTCGCGACCTATTCGCTGTTCGGCGCCGAAGAGGCGGAACAGCTGCGCGATCGCATCGACCAGGCGTATCGCGTGCTCTCCGATCCCGCGATGCGCCGCTCCTACGACGCCGCGCGCATCGGCGAAATACCGGAGCAGGAGGAGTACAGCGACGAGCCGGTGACGCTCGCGCCGCTCAACGACGGGCTGGCGCAGCCTCTCGCCGAGCCGTCCTCGCGTGAGGTGCCCACCTTCGATCACATGGCCGACGGCTCCGAAGAGGAGTCCGACGAAGAGGCAGTGTGGGACGGCGCGCGCCTGCGCCGCGCGCGCTTGTTGCGCAGTGTCGAGGTCGACGACGTGGCGAGTGCCACCAAGATCAGTCCGGCCTATCTGCGCTTCCTCGAAGAGGACCGCTTCGACGATCTCCCGGCCGTCGTCTACGTGCGCGGGTTCGTCGCGGCCTATGCGCGCTTCCTCGGTCTCGACGCGAACCGCGTGGCGCGCAGCTACTCCCAGCGCTTCGAAGAGCAGCGCCGCGCCAAGCCACGCGGGAACCTGCTCGGCCGGCGCTGAAGCCGCCCAGATTGTTGCACCTCGCGGTGGACGAGAGCCTGGCCGGGCAGCGACTCGACCAGGCGCTCGCGCAACTCGCCGGTGTGCCGCGTGCGCAGGCGCAGCGCTGGATCGAAGCGGGCCGCGTTGCGGTGGACGGCGGCAGCGCGCGGCCGTCGCAGCGCGTTGCAGCGGGCGCGGAGATCGACGTCGATCCGCCCGAAGTGACGGCGCTCGCCGCGCTGCCCGAGCCGATTCCGCTGGCGATCCTGTACGAGGACGCCGACCTGATCGTGATCGACAAACCGGCGGGTCTCGTCGTGCACCCGGCGCCGGGGCATCCGGGTGGCACGCTGGTGAACGCGCTCCTGCACCATTGTCACGACCTCGCTGGCATCGGTGGCGTGCTGCGCCCGGGCATCGTGCACCGCCTCGACCGCGGCACGTCGGGTGTGCTGGTCGCCGCCAAGCGCGACGCCGCTCACGCGGCACTCGCCAAGCAGTTCCACGACCACAGCATCGAGCGCGTCTACTTCGCGCTGGTGCGCGGTGTGCCGGGTGCCGAAGCGGGGCGCATCGAGCGCGCGATCGGGCGCCATCCGACCGACCGCAAGCGGATGTCGGTGAGCAGCAGAAGCGGTCGCGCGGCGGAGACGCATTGGCGCGTCGCGCAGCGCTTCGCGAAATGGGGTGTCGCGCTGCTCGAAGTCCGACCCGCCAGCGGACGAACCCACCAGATTCGCGTGCACCTGACGTCGGCGGGGATGCCGATCGTCGGCGACCCGGTCTACGGACGCGGTGGCGAAGCGTTCGGTCTCGAGCGACCCGCGCTGCACGCCGCGGTGCTCGGCTTCACGCACCCGACGAGCGGCGAGCGACTGCGCTTCGAGGCGCCGCTGCCGGCGGATTTCGCGGCGGCGCTCGCCGTCGCCGCGCGGCGCGAGGGATCCACGTGAGCTGGATTCGCCATCCGTTGCTCGAAGCAGCGTCCGTCGCGCATGGCTTCGGCACGCGCGACTGTGTCGCACCCGCAGCTCTCGTACGCGCGCGACAGGTGCATGGACGCGACGTCGTGCGTGTGACACGGTCCTCGAACACGCTCGTCGGCGCTGCCGATGCGCTCGTCTGCGACGTGCCGGGACTCGCGATCGGCGTCGTCACCGCCGATTGCCTGCCGGTGTTGATCGCGGCGCCGTCGGGCGCGGTCGCCGTCGCGCACGCGGGATGGCGCGGACTCGCGGCGGGCGTGCTCGCGGCGACGGTTGCAGCGCTGCGCGAGATCGCGCCAGACGCGGATCGCGGGGTCGCCGTGATCGGGCCGCACGTCGGCGCGTCCTGCTACGAGGTCGACGAGCCCGTGGTGCGCGCGCTCGCCGCACGCTTCGGCGACGCGGTCGACGCGGCGCTCCGCGAGACGCGCGCGGGGCACTACGAGATCGACCTCGCCCGACTCGCGCGCCTCGATCTCGAATCCGCAGGGCTGGCGAGCGAGCACATCGCAGCGATTCCCGACGCCTGCACGGCATGCAATCCCGAGCGCTTCTACAGCTTTCGCCGCGACGGACCGGCCGCCGGGCGCCTGTTTCATTTCGTCATGGCGCGCACGTCTGGACCGGAGCAATGATGCGCGAGGACTCCCCCTCACTATTGACACGCTTGGAGCGCCGGCATAGGCTCGCCATCGTTCCGAGCCAGTCAGCCAACTCTCGACCCCTTCGATTGCATCGATTCCGCGGGCTGGCGTACCGATTCTTGATCGCCGCGACCCTGGGCATGGAAGCTCCGCCACCCAGCAAGGTCCGCGAAAGAAGCTGAGAGACTTCGGTCGAAACGAGATCGAAGACGGACCGGAGAAATTCCGGTCAACTTACGAGGCCGACGTTCCGAACAAGAGCGAGAGCCAAGCCCTCCAAATCTGAAGCGCGACCCGGAAGGTGATCTCCTCCCGACCACCGGACGCGATCCGCACGCCGGCCGCCTTTGCGCCGGCGGAGCAGCCCGGCGGGAGCCCCCGCACACTCCACCGATCGACACACAGCCTGCATCCAATCGAAGCGAACCAGGCGCGATACCCGCGCAACCAACCGAGGACCAGGACCCGTGAGCATGGACCGAACGAGTGAAACGCATAACGGCGGCGGCATGGGGGGCAATCGCCCGCGACGCGGTCGACGCCGCTCGCGTGGCGGCGGCGGCAACGGCTCCGGCCCGAACGGAATGGGCCCTGGCCCCGGCCGCGGCAATCGCCAGTCGCCGCAGGACATCCTCGACGTTGCGGATGAACTCACCGAAGAAGATCTCCTCGACGACGGGGAACGCGTCGGCGAGAGCCTCGACGTCGCCGAATTGAAGCGCACGCCGATGGAGAAGTTGACGGAACTCGGCGAGTCGCTCGCGGTCGAGAACACCGCCGGCATGCGCAAGCAGGATCTGATCTTCGCGATCCTCAAAGCCAACGCCGAGAACCGCGGCAAGATCTTTGCGGAAGGCGTGCTCGAGACGTTGCCCGACGGCTTCGGTTTCCTGCGCTCGCCCGACGAGAGCTATCTGGCGGGGCCCGACGACGTCTACGTCTCGCCGTCGCAGATCCGCCGCTTCGGCCTGCGCACCGGCGACTCGATCCGCGGACAGATTCGCCCGCCCAACGACGGCGAGCGCTACTTCGCACTGCTCAAGGTCGAGACCATCAACTTCGACGCGCCCGAACAACTCCGCCACCGCATCAACTTCGACAACCTGACGCCGCTGTATCCCGAGGAGAAGTTCAAGCTCGAGGCGTCGGGCATCGCCACCGGGCGCATCATCGATCTGATCGCACCGCTCGGGAAGGGCCAGCGCGCGCTCATCACGTCGCCGCCCAAGGCCGGCAAGACGATGATCCTGAAGGACATCGCCAACGCGATCGCCGAGAACCACCCGGAGGTCTACCTGATCGTGCTGCTGATCGACGAGCGGCCCGAAGAGGTGACCGACATGCAGCGCAACGTGAAGGGCGAGGTGATCTCCTCGACCTTCGACGAACCGGCGACGCGCCACGTGCAGGTCGCCGACATGGTGATCGAGAAGGCCAAGCGCCTGGTCGAGCACAAGCGCGACGTGGTGATCCTGCTCGACTCGATCACGCGCCTGGCGCGCGCCCACAACACCGTGGTGCCGCACTCGGGCAAGATCCTCTCGGGCGGCGTCGACTCGAACGCGATGCACAAGCCGAAGCGCTTCTTCGGCGCGGCGCGCAACGTCGAGGAAGGCGGCAGCCTCACGATCGTCGGCACTGCGCTGATCGAGACCGGCTCGCGCATGGACGAGGTGATCTTCGAGGAGTTCAAGGGCACCGGGAACAGCGAACTGGTGCTCGATCGCAAGCTCGCCGACCGGCGCACCTACCCGGCCATCGACATCAACAAGTCGGCGACGCGTCGCGAGGAGCTGTTGCTCGACGACACCACGCTGAACCGCATGTACGTGCTGCGCAAGGTGCTCTCGCCGCTCAATCCGGTGGACTCGATGGAGTTCCTGCTGGAGAAGGTGAAGGCGACCGACTCCAACGCGGAGTTCCTCGACTCGATGAACTCCTGAGGCAGTCGGCGTCCGGTCCGGCGCGTGCGCGGTGATGCGACCTCCACCGTCGGCCGCGTGCGGCACGCTCGCGCGCGTCGCGGCGCCGCTGCGGGGCTTCTGCTCGCTGCTCTCGTCGCGCTCGGATCCGCGCGCGAGTCCGCCGCGCAGACGCCGGAGCCTCCGCATCCCGAGGTGCTGATCGTCGTGAACGGGGCGAGTCCCGTCTCGCTGGCGATCGGGAACTACTACCGCGAGAAACGCAACGTCCCGAGCGCGAATGTCGTGACGCTCACCATTCCGCTCGCCGACGCGACGCTCGCCAACTCGGTGCAGGAGAGGCTCATCACGAAGGCCGCCTTCGATGGCCAGCTGCGCCTGCCGATCGAGCAGTTCCTGCGGCAGCACGGCCTCGTCGACTCGATCCGGATCATCGTTCTGGCGAGCGGCATCCCGCATCTCCATCTGCCGCGGAGTTGCGCGATCGACGGGGCGTACTTGCGCGATTGCCCGCGCGCGTCGGTGGACGCGGAGCTGGCGGTGCTGTTCTCGGGGCTCGTGGGTGCGGGTGGACTCGGTGCGAATGGCGAGGCGGTGAATCCGTACTTCGACTCGTCGCTTCCGTTCGCCGCCTGGCGCGCCCAGCATCCGCAAGCGCCGCTTCGCTATCTGGTGTCGCGCCTGGCCGGCTTCCAGGCGCCCCTCGATCCGGCAACCGGCGTCCCCGCCGACGTGAAGTCCCTGATCGACGGCGCCCAGGCTCCGGCGCGCAGTGGGACGGTGCTCGTCGACGAAGATCCCAACGCCGCACCCGGCCGGCGTGCGGGCAACCGCATCTTGCTGAGCCCGATCGCGTCGCTGTTGCGCGGCCGCGGCGTTTCCGTGCTGCACGATCAGAGCAGCCTCTTCGCGTCGAGCCCGACCGCGCTGCTCGGTTACGCGTCGTGGGGCAGCAACGACGGCCACAGCGGAACGGCGCCGTTCTACGGCTCGATAGCGGGGAAACTCATCCCGGGCAGATTCGCCCCGCGCTCGATCGCGGTGGATCTGGTCAGCACCAACGCGCGCACCTTCGTGTCGTCCGCTTCGAACTACGGTCAGTCTCTCAGCGCCGACCTGATCCACCTCGGTGCGAGCGGCGTCGCTGCGAACGCCACTGAGCCGTTGCTGATCGGCCTGGCGCGCCCCCCGATCCTGTTTCGCAACTACTTCCAGGGAGCCACCGCGATCGAGGCGTTCTACCGAAGCGTGCCGTACCTCTCCTGGATGAACGTCTATCTCGGCGATCCGCTGATGACGAGCGTCGCGCGTGTGACCACCGGCGACGACCTCGACGGCGACGGCGTGCGTGATGCGCGCGACAATTGCCTCGAGCTCCCGAACCCCGACCAGCGCGACACCGACGGCGACGGCTACGGGAATCTGTGCGACGCCGACTTCGACAACGACGGTCGCGTCACCGCCGGCTGGCGCCCGATGCCGCCCGGCGTCACGGGCGATCTGGAGGCGCTCGAAGCCGCGATCGCCGCGCACCGCTACGACGCGAATCTCGATCTCGACGGCGACCGCGACGTGGACAGCGACGACGCGACGATCGCGTCGCTCTCGCTGTTCCTGGGGCCGGGTCCACGCGGTTTGCGTTGATCCGACCGATGCGCAGTTCGCGCATCCAGCCTTCTTCCCGATGCAATTGCGAATCGCCGCGATGCAGGCGTGGAGCAGCGACGCACTCGCCCTCAGTTGCCGTGACTGGACTCACATAGCGGCTGGCACAGTGCGCCGAACGGGTGGCCATGGACCCGAGGCGCGCCACTACGTGGGCGGCGTCGTCAAAGACGTTCGCCCTTTCCATCCTGCTGATCGTTCTGGCCGATGCCGCAGAGGCTCGGCTCATCACGGTTCGTTGGAGCAGTCCCGACCCAGCCGCGGTGACGGGCTTCCGCGTCTACACGCGCGCCGCGAGCCAGTCCTTCGGAGCGTCCGCGTACGATGGCATGCCGACGGCCATGGCGGGTGTCTACTCGATCCCGCTCACCGTGAGCGACGTGGCCGGGACCTATGTCACCGCGACGGCCTACAACAGCGGCGGGGAGAGTTCGCGCTCGAACGAGTTGCTCTTCGCAGCGCCCGTTTGCGGCGATGGCATCCTCGATGCGGGTGAGCAGTGCGATGATGGGAACACCAACCCTGGCGACGGGTGTAGCGCCAGCTGCACCACCGAGTCCCCGGGAAGCTGGCCTTCGGCTTCCGAGCCCATGGGGCACAACGATCCCTATTGTGAGGCCACCTACGGGAAGACTCCTGCCGAGATCGAGGCAACTCCGTGCGGAGTCACAGAGAACATCGCGGCGAACACGACCGTTTCTGCCTGCACCCACAATAATGTCATCGACTTTCAGGGTGACAACATCACGATCGACTGCGTGAAGTGGAGTACGGGAGCGACCCCGTTCGGAACCCGCTGCGAACAGGCAGACGGATGCGAGAACATCAAGATCCTTCACTCGACGATCACGGGCAATGCAGGCGCAGGAACGACTCAATCCCTGCTGCTGTTCAACTCTCGAATCTGGCCGTTCAAGTCCGTTCTCGTCGAGAAGAACGACATAAGCCGTTCTGACGTGCTCGTGCAGACGGGCAGCTCCATCAACGGAGACACGCTCGCGCTTCCCGGCGAGGGCAATAAGGCGTTGGTCATTCGCGGCAACCGCCTGCATGGCGTCACTCGGTTCGGCTCTAGCGTCACGAACATGATCTATCTGGCTGAGTCCCCTCGCGGCGTTCTGATCGAGGGCAATCTGATCGACGGATCGGATTCGATTGGCGGCGTTGAGGTGGGGTCACTCATTCAGGACATGGCAACGAGCGCGCCGGCTGGGAATCACGTGATCCGAAACAATCACTTCATCAGCGATGCAACTGGCGACGCGATGAACTTCAGCGGGAATCCATACTGTGCCGCGCCAATCAACTTCGATGGCAACAAGATCGACCTGAACTCGTCGGGACTGTTCAACTACACGCTGGGCGCGACCACTTGCCCGCGAATCGACCTCCGGGCTGGCGCCTCATGCACCGGCAACACATCTGAGGATGGGTTTCCGATGACGTGCGCGGGCGATGGCGGCGGGGCCTCCCAATCCGTCTGCGGGAATGCCGTTCTCGATGCAGGCGAGCAGTGCGACGATGGCAACACGACGGCGGGCGACGGCTGCAACGCGAGCTGCCGGATCGAGGCGTGCGGCAACGCGGTGCTCGATGCGGGCGAGCAGTGTGACGATGGCAACAAGACCGCCGGCGACGGCTGCAACGCGACCTGCCGGATCGAGGCGTGCGGCAACGCGGTGCTCGATGCGGGCGAGCAATGCGACGATGGCAACAAGACCGCCGGCGATGGTTGCAATGCGACCTGCCGGATCGAGGCGTGCGGCAACGCGGTGCTCGATGCGGGCGAGCAGTGCGACGACGGCAACACGGTCGGTGGCGACGGCTGCAACGCGACCTGTCAGATCGAGGTCGCCGCCTGCGGCAACGGCATCCGCGAGTCGGGTGAAGCCTGCGACGACGGCAACAAGACCGCGGGCGACGGTTGCAACGCGAGCTGCCAGGTCGAGGCATGCGGCAACGCGGTCCTCGATGCGGGCGAGCAGTGCGACGACGGCAACACGGTCGGCGGCGACGGCTGCGATGCCCAGTGCGCAATCGAGGTGACGGGCGGCGTTCCCTACTACCTCGAAGTCGGCGGTTCCTCATGGGTCGATCCGTCGTCGGGACAGCAGTGGAGCACCGACCAGCCCTACGCGACGGGCGGTGTGATCACGAGCGCGCCGGGAATCTCCATCAGCAGGACCAAGCTCGATCCGCTCTACTGGACGCGACGAGTCGGCGGCGGCTCAGGCGGCATCCACTTCGGGCTTCCGGTCGCGGGTCTCGGCCCCTACCGCGTTCTCCTGCATTTCGCGGAGTTGGGCGGTGAGGTGAACGCGAGCGGCCAGCGCGTCTTCGACGTTCTGCTCGAGGGCGGCGTGGTCGGTCTCATTGACTTCGACGTCTTCAGCGCGGCGGGCGGCAACCGCAGCGCGGTCGTCAGGGACCTCTATGTCCTCGTCGACGACGGCGTGCTCGACATCGACCTCGTCCCGGTCGCGGGCCTGCCGCCGATGATCGCGGCGATCGAGGTCATCGAGGGCGGCGCGCCGCCGGCATCACCGAGAATAAGGCGCCGCTGAGGAACCAGGACAATCCCAACACCGCCGCGGTGCGAGCCCGCTGCGGGGATCGAGCGCGATGCATTCGCGTGACGGGAGTCCTGACTCAGTGGGGTCCAAGCCCGACCAGCGAGGCGTCCTGGTACGAGCCACGCGGCGGCGGATGAAAGAGGCAGGTGACCCACGCCCAGGCGATTGCCTCGGTGAGGACATCCTTCGCGCCGGCGCTGCTTCTCCACCATTCGTTGGCTGGATAGAGGTCTGGCGCGACGCTGCGGATCCCGATTGCGACGCTCTCCCCAAGGGCCATTCGATAGAGGCGCCACGTGCGTCGCGCGTGCGGTCCTTGGGAGACGATGTCGAGCGCCGGTGCTTCGACTCCGTTGCCGGAGATCCACTCTCGCAGCGCCACCGCCGACGCGAAGGTGCGATCGCGCGCCGAGGCGGGCGCCGGGACG
>JAGSPS010000059.1 GCA_018262315.1 Deltaproteobacteria bacterium
TCTACGGATCCACCGAGGCCGCGATCAGCACCTTCCGCAGGAAGGGGGATCCGCGTGGCAGCGTCGGCGAAGTCACCGACGCGAACGTGAAGATCCTGGGCCCGGGTGGTCGCGAGTGTCCTCCCGCCGCGATCGGGACCGACGGGAAGATCCTCAACTACGAAGCGGCCGTTGGCGAGATCTGCCGGGTGGCCGCCGACAGCGGACTCTTCCAGGGCTACTACGGGAACGCGGACGCGAACGCCTCGAAGTTCCGCGACGGTGTCTACCACTCCGGTGATCTCGGTCACATGGTCGTGCGCGAGGGGCGTCGCTTCCTCTACTTCGACGGACGCACCGATGACTGGATCCGCAAGGACGGCGAGAACTTCTCGGCGGCGCAGGTGGGTCGCTTGCTGCAGGAGGGGCCTGGCGTCGCGCTGGCTGCGGCGTACGGCGTTCCGTGCGTCGTGTCGGACGAACTGGTCATGGCGGCGCTCAAGATGCGCCCCGGCGCGAGATTCGACCCGCAGGCCTTCTTCGACTACTGCGAGCACCAGGTGAACCACGGTGAGATGGACCGCAAGTGGTTTCCGGATTTCGTGCGGATCGTGGACGAGTTCGAGTTCACGCAGACCCAGAAGATCCTGGTGCGCCACCTGAAGGCGGACCATTTCAACCGGCGGCGAGTCTCCGATGCCGCGATCTATTGGCGCGCGCGCGGAGGGACGAATTTCAAGCCCTTCACCAGCGCCGACTACGAGTCGCTCCGCGCGCGCTTCGCTGCCGCCGAGCGACTCCAGAGCATCGAGCGCGAGTAGCTCGCCCGCTTCCCAGTTACGGATCTGGTCGTTCGAGTTACGAACTCGTCACTGCGCCTGCATCCACGGAGAAGTAAGGGCGCCGTTCGGAAGGCGGCGCTCCGCGCGCTTGTCTTCGCGATCTGCTCATCCGCGCGCCTCGGCACGCGCGTTGCTCTTGTTCGGAGGCGTTGCCAGCGGCTTTCGCACCGGCGCGAACACCTCGGAGGGGGCAGGGGATGAGCGGCATCTTGAGTCCGAACGAATCGCTGCGGCGCGGCCAGGAACTCTTGCGGGCCGGTCTGGAGATGGCGGCGCTGGAGCACTTCGCCGCCGCGCATCGCGCGAAGTCGGACGACGCACGGCTGCGTTCACACTACGGGTGGGCGGTCGCGACGATCGAGCATCGCTTCGAGCGCGGTCTCGCGCTGTGTCGCGAAGCGCTCCGTGCCGACGGCGGAAGCGCAGACATCTACCTGAATCTGTCGCGCGTGCTGATGGCCGGCGGACGCAAGGCCGAAGGGCTCCGCTACCTGAAGCGGGGTCTGATGGTGGATCCGCTCGACGCGACGCTGCTGCTCGAGTGGCGCCGTCTCGGTGTGCGTCGCCGGCCGGTCCTGCCGTTTCTGCCCCGCCGCCATCTGGTCAATCGGTTTCTGGGCCGCGCGCGCGGCATGGTGGTGCGCGATTTCATCCCGCGCGGGGCCGGACTGGTTTCCGAACCCGGCTAGTCCCAATCCGCCGCGCGTTGACTTCGCCGAGGCGAACCGGTACCCATGCCGCCCGTCTGGAGTGGGAGCAAGCCGTGGGCAGCGTGGTCAAGTGGCGCCGGAAGAAGATGCGCAAGCACAAGAAGCGCAAGCTTCTGAAGCGCGAGCGCCACAAGCGCAAGTAAGCGGGCCTCTTTCTCCCGCCTTCCTTCCCGATTTCAGCATTTCCCGCAGCGCCGCTGGGCAGCGGCGCAACGGGTGCGCGCGCACGTGATCGCAGCGAAAACGCTGCGATCAGGAACACGCCGCAATTCGCTCCCTTGTGAGTTCTTTCACTTCGAACTCGGCGTCGCATTCCGGGCGAAAGTGCTCTGATGTCCCGCAGCTTCGATACTCATCGGCTTGATTTTTTGGCTGTTCTTACTTGACTGGTCGTTGGGAACGGTGTAAAGCCTGACCCGCAAGAGTGGCTCTAGCTCCGCGGATTGATGCCACAACGGAGAACAGCTTCCGATAAGTTGCCTTCAAGTCGCCGCTTCTGACATCCGATAGGGCCCCTCGAGGTCCCTGCGGGAGACCGGAAGAGCGACGAGGCACAAGCAGGTCGCAGGCAGTGATCTGCTCGTTCGAACCGGAGACGCGGCGAACGCCGCTTCATGGGAAAGTTCGAACCGCCGCGGCGCAGAACCATAACAGGGGGGTGACCCAAGCATGGCAGCTCGAAAGAAGGCTTCGTCGAAGAAGGCCGGTCGCAAGAAGGCCGGTCGCAAGAAGGCCGCAACCAAGAAGGCCGGTCGCAAGAAGGCGAGCCGACGGCGCTCGGCCTAACCGAGAGCCGTAGACTCCGAGGCCTTCTTGTAGGAAGGTCTGGGACCCCGGCCGGCTTTGCCGGCCGGGGTTTCTTCGTCTGGAGTCGTCCCCTAAGCTGCGACTCCACCCAGGGCAGGGAGGCCACGCATCGATGGCACGCATCACGGTCGAAGACTGCATCGAGCGCGTTCCGAATCGCTTCCACCTGGTTCAGATGGCGGCGATCCGCGCCAAGCAGATCAAGCGTGGCTCGCACCCGTTGATCCCGGCCGGCGAGAACAAGGAAGTCGTGACGGCGCTGCGCGAGATCGCGGCCGGCTTCATCCAACCCGACTACCCGGAAGAAGAAGCGACGAAGTAGTCCCGCCGGGAGAGGCGCTCGCTAGCCGAGGACCTGCACCGGCACGCGGAACGTGAAGGACGTGCCGCCTCCGACCTCGCTCGACACCGTGATCCCGCCGTCGAGCAGCCGCAACAGATCGCGCACCAGCGCGAGGCCGAGCCCCGAGCCGCGGTATTTCGTCGAGGCCAGCTCGTCGACCTGATAGAACTCGTCGAAGATGAACTGCTGGTCGTCCGGGCAGATCCCGATCCCGCTGTCCCTTACTTCGCAGACCAGCGCCCCGCCGGCGATGCGCGCCGTGATCTCGATGCGGCCTTCGCGCGTGAACTTCGCAGAGTTGTCGAGCAGCAGGAAGAGGATCTGGTTGACCTTCGCGAGGTCCGTCCGGATCTTCGGCAACGGCTCCACGAAGTACTTCTCGATCGTGACCGGGTTGTTTCCGATCGTGTCCTGCACGCTGAAGATCGCCTCTTCGACGACTTCGCGGAAGTTCACGTCCTGGACCTCGACGGGCATTTCGCCCTGCTTGATGCGCCAGAGGTCGAGGATGTTCTGGAGTGTGCGAAGGAATGCGGTGCCATCGTCGAGCGCGCGTCGCAGGCACTGCTGCGCGGTCTCGGAAAGCACGTCGTTCTCACCCGCCAGCACGGCGATGATCGATTCGATGATGCCGTTGAGCGGCGTGCGCAGCTCGCGCGACATCTTTTCGATGAAGTCGTTCTTGAGCTTCTCGACCTGTCCGAGGCGTTCATGGCTGCGCAGCAGCTCGATGTCCTGCGCGAAGAGGGCTTCCGAGAGCTTCAGTACCTCGTCGTTCTTCTCGTCCGCGACGCGATCGATCTCGGCAAGTCGGCTGCGCAGTGCCTCGTTCTCGATGGCGTTCTCGAACTGATCGACGCGGGCTGCGATCGCCTCTGCAGTGAGTTCGAACAACTCGAGTGCGGACGCTGCGAGAGGAACCGGCGTCGCGACCGCGAACGCCCCGTGGACACGTTCGGCCCCGGCGATCGCTACGAGCGTGACGCCTCCGGCGCCGCGCGTGCCGAAGGCCGCGAGCGGCGCGACCCGCTGCGTCTCGCGGCAGGCCGCGACGTTCTCGAGAGCTTCGGCGAGCGCGCTGGCCGCGCTGCGCGCGACCTCGGGCGACGCGACGCCCGCCGCGGTTCGCAGGCGCAGCGGAGCCGCCTCGCCATCGCGCGCGAAAGCGAGCACGGCGCCGTCCGCAATGGTCGCGAGCCGGCCCGCGGTCGTGCGCAGGAGAGTCGGAAGGTCCAGCCGTGCCGGTGCTACGAGCGCCGCGCCGTCCATCGCCGCCGTCACCACCGGCCCTCCCTAGAAGCGCTCGTCGGGCTCGATCTCGAGCCGTCCGATGGGTTGCTCTTCCATGGGAGAACCGCCGACGTCGACGGCGCCCTCGAGCGAGAGCCGGGTCTGGAAATCCGTGGGATTCGAGGCGGCCGCCAGCGCCGTCTCGACCGCGATCTTGTTGGCGCGCACGAGGTCGAAGAGGTGCTGGTCGAAGGTCTGCATGCGATCGCTGCGCCCGCGCGCCATGAAGTCGACGAGCTCGGTGGTGCGAGCGGGATCCTTGATGCATTCCTGGATGCTGCGTGTGGTGCGCATCACCTCGATCGCCGGGACGCGGCCGCTCTCCTTCTTGTTGACGAGCAGGCGCAGCGAGACCACCGCCTTCAAGTTCTCCGCGAGGCGCGCGCGTACCTGGAGCTGCTCTTCCGTCGGGAAGAACGAGACCAGCCGGCTCACCGTGGAGGTGACGTCGTTGGTGTGGATCGTCGAGAAGACCAGGTGTCCGGTCTCGGCGGCCTTGAGCGACGTGTCGACCGTCTCGAGGTCGCGCATCTCGCCGACCATGATCACGTCGGGGTCCTGGCGCAGCGCCGCACGCAGCGCTTCCGGGAACGACTTGGTGTCCGTTCCGACTTCGCGCTGGGTGATGATGCTCTTGTCGTGTGTGAAGACGAACTCGATCGGGTCCTCGACCGTCACGATCTTCGCCTTCCGGGTGCTGTTCACTTCCTGGATCATCGTCGCGAGCGTGGTCGACTTGCCCTGGCCCGTGGCGCCGGTCACGAGCACGAAGCCGCGCGTGAGCTGGGCGATGTCGCGCAACACTCCGGGGAGGTTCAGCTCCTCGAAGGTGCGCACCTGCGGCGGGATCACGCGCAGCACGACGTTGTAGAAGCGCCGTTGCCGCGAGATGTTGACGCGGAAGCGTCCCTCCCCGGGCAGCTCGTAGGCGAGGTCGAGTTCGTTCCACTCGAGCGCTTCCTGGCGCGGGTCGCTCTCGAGCAGCATGCGGGCGATCGCCTCGGTGTCGCTCGGAGTGAGCACCTTGTAGCGAAGCTCGACGAGGTCGCCGTTGAAGCGATAGAGCGGCAGATAGCCGACCTGGAAATGGATGTCGGACGCGCCCTTCTCGATGCCGAGGCGCAGGAGGCGGTGCAGCTTGTCCCGATCCATGGGCGCTGTCCTCCTGGGATGAACCCCATCCTGCACGCTTGCGCGTCCGTCGTTGCCTATCGGCGATTTGCAGCGTGTCTTGACCGCATTCCGGGCCCTTCGCGCTCCGTCCCTCCGTTATACTGCCGCCCGCCCGCCGTGCGCGGGCGCCATCGATCGACTGCGAGGACACCGTTGCGATTCCGCTCCCGGCTCCATCCGCCCAACTCGCCGAGCTGGCTCGCCTCGATCGTCGGACTCGTTCGACTCCTGGCGCTGGCGGCCATCGCATCGTCCGCACAGCTGGCGCGCGCTTCCGACCCTGGCACGGTGGATCGGGGCGGCCCCGGCCTCGATCAACTGCTGAAGCTTCCCAGCTCGACCGAATTCTCGACGGAGAAGAAGGGCGGCGCGACGCGCAACGAGTGGCGCCAGCGCTTCAACGAAGCACGCAACAGTGTGAAAGACGCTGAAGTCGCGGTGAAGAAGGCGCAGGATCAACTCGCTGAGGTGGTGGGCAGCAAGGGCGATTGGCAGTTCACACCGCCCGGTCTGCCCGCCGAGTCGAACGCGGACAGCACCTCCAGCCTCCAGCTCCGTCAGGAACTGAAGCGCCAGCGCGGCGAACTCGAGCGCTCGAAGGCGCGCCTGCGCGAGCTCGACGTCGCGGCGAATCTCGCCGGCGTACCCGAAGACTGGCGGGGTCCGAGTACGGAGACGCCCTCCGGTCACGATTCCGTTACCGAGTCCGCCTCGCCGCCCTAGTCGGCGGGTCCGCGCGGAACTCCCGCGATCCCGTTTCCCGGCCGGGATTGCTCCCGCGAGTTGCGCGTGCGCTGCGCGAGGCGCCGCGGCTGGCATCGCATTTGCTCTCTCTCACGGTCGAGGCTCGCTGGAGGGAGCCCGCGCGCAACGTCGAGAAAGGGTCCGTCCGCTGGCCTAGGGGTGGGAAAGCGGAGTTCCGGACCGGGCGAGGGGACCGCGCAAGAAGCCCGACGGACGCGCGCACAGTACCGGGGGGGTGTGCTTCATCCGAGTCGCCTGGATCCGCTTCACCGGGGGGGCGGGTTCGGGCGGCTCGGATGCTTCGCGTGCGCTCGACGCTCCTGGATGCGACCGCTACCGTGCGGCGCCCAAACCGGCTGGCGGAATTCGGCTGGCGGAATTGGGCGGGCGAGCCCGACGGGGCGAGCCGGGTGCATGGAGGGAGCGCGCATGGCGGATCTCGCGGAGTCGAACGAGCCGAAGCGCGGCAAGACGGATCTCGTGTCGGTTCTCTACATCGCGGGCGGCATTCCCGCGATCGTCGGATTCCTGGTGCTGCTCTTCGCGATCGGCGTGCGCTACTGCGGACTGCCCGCCTGATCGAGCTGCGACGGCTGCGCGCTCGCCACGCATGCGCTGCCGCTTCGCGCGCCGGCAATCTTGCGCACCAGCTAGTCGCGGCTTCCCGGATGTCGTGATTTCGACCGCTGCGAGCCGCGTTTAGCGCTCAACGCCCGCCCCGCTCGCGCCGATTCGCGAGGACATGACGAGGTGGGCGCCCCACGCCAGACGACGTCTGCTCCTGCTGAGCCTGCTCGGCATCGGCGCCGTCGTCGGTTGCGTGACGCTCGTACCGCCTCACACGGCGTATCGATTCTTCGAGAAGCCCGCGGCCGATGATCCCTGGTCGCGCAAGATCGCGCGCTGGCAGGTGCGGGAGCGCGCGCTCGGCGACGCCGACCAGCTGGCACCCGATCTTTCGACCGTCGCGAGCGGGCCGAGCGCGACGACACCCAAGAGTGGCGACGACCTGCGCGTCTCGTACTTCGCCTTCCGCGCCGACCACAAGCGCGCGACGGCGCGCGCCATCGCGTCGTGGGTACAGGATCAAGCCAAGCGCCACTACATTCCCGACGGCGCCTACGATCACTGGGCGACCCTCGAAGAAACGCTCGCGCACAACGGCGACGACTGCGACGGACTCGAACTGCTCACCTATCACTTCCTGCGCGACGCTGGCTTCACTGAGGACGAGCTGTTTCGGGCGATCGTGCTGCGACCCTCGGACGGGCAGCACCACATGGTCACGCTCTGGTTCGAGTCGCCCGGCGATCCCTGGGTGATCGACCCGACCGGCGCGATGATCGCCGGCATGCCGCACATCTCGCAGGTTCCGGAGTGGGTGCCGATCAAGCTCTTCTCCGAGACGGAAGAGTTCACCGTCCGCGGACCTGGCCTCGCGCGCGGGACCGCCGCATCCGAGCGCATCCGCCTCAGCGCGCGCTGATCCTCGCGCGCGGCATCCAGATCGACAGCGAGTGGATCGGCGAAGAGAAGTCTAGGGTCCGGCGGGAGCACGCTGCGATCGGCCGCTGGCTCCGTCGTCGGTCGATGGCATCCGCTCGATCTCGACGTCGAGCTGCTTGCGCTGCTGGGTGGCGCGCTCTCTCGCCCTTTCGCGCTCCCGCTCGATCTCGCGCGCGAGCTGGTCGCGCAGCTGATCGACGCGTTGCTGCTCACCCGCGATCCGCTCGCGGCGGATCTGCGTGAGGCGGAGTTCGAGTAGCTTGTTATGGATCGACACGAGCCCCGGTGGCAGCTCCGCTGCGACGCCGTCCGGGGCGAAGTGGACGGTGACATGCTCGGTCGTGCTGCGAGCATCCGGCGCGCGTGCCGTGACCTCGATCTCGTTGCGTCCGGTGCGCAGCGGGACGAGCGCGCCGAAGCTGCCGTCGGCGCCGAGTTCCGTCGCGAGCGCCGCCGCTCCGAGCGTCACGTTGCGGACTCGAAGAGTCTCGACGTCCGCGAACTCGACTTCCGCGAAGACATCCGAGAGCAACGCGGGATCGCGCACCGGCGTGAAGGTGCCGTCCGTGATCCGCGCGAGTTCGAGAAGCGACAGCGGTCCGGAGAGCGCCTCTTCGCCGACGCCGAAACTGAAGACGCGCGCGTTCGCCTTCCGGGCGCGCTCCGCAGCGCGCATCACGGTGATGGTGTTGCGCGGGTCGTTGCCCTCGAAGGGCAGCGTCGGGAGCCCGTCCGTGAGAAAGACGATCACCTTCTGGCTGTTCGCATCGGCACGCGAGAACGCCCCCTGCAGCCCGAGCAGCTCGTTCGTCGCCTGGTCGATGCCGGCCGCGATGTAGGTGGCGCCGTTCGGACCGCGCGCGAGCACGCGATCGAGTGCGCGCTGCACGTCTTCGTAGGCGTTGGTGAGCGCGACCTCCGTCGCGGCGGGGTTTTCCGCGAGCACGCCGTAGTCGAGCATCTGCCCGGCGAAGGTCGCGAGCGCGACGCGCGTGTGGCGGGGATCGAGGCGCGAAAGCAGGCGCCGCACGGCAGCGACCTCGGCTGCCAGGACCGAGTCGCCCGGGTCGCCGGAGCCCAGCGCGAAGAGGCCCTCTGCCGTGCGGGTCGGCGCCACCCCGACGACACCGTTGCCGTTGACGTCGGCGCCGCTGGGCGCGCTGGTCGAACCCGATACGTCGATCACGAACACCACGTCGGTCGTGATGCCTTCGCTGCGCGGCACGAGCGCTCGGCCCGCGATGATCGCGACGGCCTGGGTGCCGCCGAAGGTCGCCTCGTTCTGCGGATACTCGATGGCGACCACGACGGGACGCTGTGGCCCGGTCTGACGAATGGGCGCCGGCGGCTTCTGCTTCTCGGCTGCTTCCTGCGCCGTGAGCGGCGCAGAGGGCGCTGTGCTCGCGGTCGTCGCTTCGCTCGGCAGCTGCTCGCGAAGCGCAGCGAAGGCGCGGCCGCGTCCGTTTTCGAGCGGGGAGCGCAACGCATCGAGCACCGCCGCGATCGGCGTCGCGACCACGCGCATCGTCTTCCCGGTGGGCTGCGCGGCTTGCACGATGCCGATTGCGCTGCCGTCGTCGCTCGCGACGACGGGCGCGCCGCCCCAGCCACGCAGGTCGTAGGCGGAGTCGAGTTCGATCTCGAGTTTCTCGTCGCTGCTCTCGCGCACCTGGCCGGCGACTGCGTGCTGATCCTCCGGCACGGAACCCGGGATCCCGAGCACCGCGACACGCCCCCGTGTGCGCGCGGCGCCGGCGGGCAGGACCCGCACGGCGGCGGGGGGCGCGTCGAGCGCGAACACGACGAAGTCGCTGCGCAGGCTGCCGCCCGGCTCGCTGAACGCGACGCCGGGCAGCGTGAGCAGACGACTCGCCGCCGCGACGCGGACGCGCGAGCGGCCGAGTTCGAAGACGAGTTCTGGCGAAGCGGCGAGCCTGGACACTTCGAACGAGTGCGCGGCGCCGACTGCCACGGGTCCCGCCGCTGTTTCGAGGAAGAAGACCGTGCCGCGCGCGAGTCCCAGTTCGGCGCCGTAGCGCGCGCGCACGACGGACGGAGACTCTCCCCGCGCAGTCGCGACGACCCCCGCGCTGCCGAGCGCTGCGGCCATCGCGATCGCGAGACTGCATCGCCCCCGCATCGCGGCGACGGTACGAGAGCGGCTCGCGACTGTCACTTTCCGCGCGACTCGATCACGCGCTTGACCGCCGCGAGCGTGCTTCGTAGGATGCGAAACCCCGCCCGCCGGATTCCGCTTCCTCCTTCGAGGTTCCCGTGTCGCTCGCGCTCGCTCCGCCGCTGCGTCGCGTGCTCGAGCGTCTCGACGCCGCCGGCGCGACGCTTTCGGTTGCCGAGCTGGCGCAGCGGCTGCTCGCGCTGCGCGCACCGGTCGGCGACGCGCTCGCGCGCCGGCTGCTCGCGTCCGCATTCGGTTGCAACGCCGAGCGGCTCCCCGATCTCGTCCGCGTGCGCGAGCTGCCGCGCATCTTCGAGGGTCCGGTTGCGGCGCTGCCGCTCGCAGCCGCGCATTTCGTGGTGGTCGACCTCGAGACGACCGGTCTCTCGGCGGAGCAGTGCACGATTCTCGAGATCGGCGCGGTGCGCATCAGCGGACTGCGCGCGGTCGACACCTTTCACACGCTCATCGACCCGGGCACGGCGATCCCGCCGTTCATCACGCGGCTCACCGGGATCGACCGCAGCATGGTCGAGGGCGCTCCCCCGCTCGCGCGCGCGATCTGCGATTTTCACGCCTGGGCGGGTGCGGCCCCCAGCGCGGCGTTCGTGGCGCACAACGCGTCGTTCGATGCGCGCTTCGTGACGCGAGCCTATGCCGATCACGCGCTGCCGCCCTGGTCCGGGCCGACCTTCTGCACGGTGCGGCTGGCGCGGCGCCTGCTGCCCGAGCTGGCCCGCTATGACCTCGACACGCTCAGCGCGCACTTCGGCATCTCGAATCGATGGCGCCACCGCGCGCTCGGCGACGCCGAGGCGGCGGCGCGCGCACTGCTCGAGCTGATCGAGATCGCGCGCGATCGGCACGGCGTCGCGAACGTGGGCGATCTGGTGAGCCTCCAGATCGCCCCTCGCAGACGCGCCACGCGTGTGAAGAAGCCCAAGGCGTCGGCGCTCGTCGCGCCGATCTGAGCGGGGGCGAGCGCGTGGCCCGTTCGGTAGCTTGATCGACCGGGGGGGATGCGGTGCTCGCGTCGGATTCGAAGCGCATCAGCAGTGCGGTCGTGGCGGCTCTGTGCGCCGCCGTCGCTGTCACGGCGCTTGCGTCGCGAGCGGACGAACCCGCGCGCGCCGCCGATCGCTTCGACCGCGTCGTGCTCGACGCGGGTCACGGCGGCGACGACCACGGCGCCGAAGGTCCTGCCGGACTGCTCGAGAAGGAACTCGTGCTCGACGTCACGCGCCGCTTGAAGGCCCGCATCGAGAGCGACGGTGTGCGGGTCGTTCTCACCCGGGACGACGATGTCTACGTGCCGCTCGACGAGCGCACCGCGATCGCCAATCGCGCCGGCGCCGATCTCTTCGTGTCGATCCACGCCAACGCCGCTTCGGCGCGGAGCGCGCGCGGTGTCGAGATCTTCTTCGTCGCACTCGAGGCGAGCGACGACGCAGCGCGCCAGCTCGCCGAGCGCGAGAACGCCGCCTTCCGCGAGGCGTCGCCGGCGTCGCCCGACGACCCGCTCGCCTCGATCCTCGGCGACCTCGCCGCTGCCGACCAGCTGCGTGAGTCCGACGAGTTCGCGCGACTCGCGAACAAGGAGGTAGCGGCGCTCGCCGCCAGCGTGCCGTCGCGAGGCGTCAAGCAGGCGCCCTTCGTGGTGCTGATGGGCGTGTCGATGCCGGCGGCGCTGGTCGAGATCGGCTTCATCACGAATCCGGCCGAGGAACGCGATCTGGCGTCGCCGCGCTACCGCGATCGGGTGGCCGACGCGCTGGCGCGGGCCGTCTTCGAGTTTGCCGACCGCTACGATGCGCGGCGTGGGGTGCCGCGCCCCGCGCGCGATCACGAACCGGCGAAGTCTTCGCGCGACGAAGCGGCCACCCAGGGAGGAGGCTGATGCGCCACGACGGTCGCGCCCCGGACGAACTGCGCCCGCTTCAGATGCACGTGGACTTCACCGAGAACCCGCTCGCTTCGGTGCTCTGCGAGATGGGACGCACCAAGGTGTTGTGCACGGTATGCGAAGAACTGAGCGTACCCCGCTTCCTGAAGGGCAGCGGACGCGGTTGGGTGACGGCGGAGTACTCGATGCTGCCGGGCGCCACGGATCGGCGTGGCGATCGCGAGGCGTCGCGCGGCAAACAGAGCGGTCGCACCCAGGAGATCCAGCGCCTGGTCGGCCGCAGCCTGCGCGCCGTCGTCGATCTCGATCGCATCGGCGAGCGCACGCTGTGGATCGACTGCGACGTGCGATGGTGGAGTCGTGCTCGATCTCCCGTACGAGGAGGACTCGCGCGCGGAGGTCGACATGAACGTGGTGGCGACCGGGCGCGGGCGCTTCGTGGAAGTGCAGGGCACGGCGGAGCAGGGGACCTTCGCCGCCGAGGATCTCGCCCAGATGACGGGCCTCGCGCAGCGCGGCATCGCCGAGATCACCAAGCTCCAGATCGAAGCGATCGCGCGCGCGCGGCAGGGTCCGTAGCAGCGTGAGCCGGGCGTGTGTCGTGTTGGCGACGCGCAATCCCGGCAAGTTGCGCGAGGTCGCGGCGATCCTCGCGGAACTCGCGCTGCGCATCGAGCCGCTCGACGCGAGCGTGGCGCTGCCCGAAGAAGGCGACGGGTACGAGAGCAACGCCGTCGCGAAGGCGCTCGCAGCGGCGCGCGCGACCGGCTGCGTCGCATTGGGCGACGACTCCGGTCTCGAGGTGGACGCGCTCGGCGGGGCTCCGGGTCCGCTCTCGGCGCGCTACGGCGGACCCGGACTCGACGACGCTGCGCGTTGCGCAGCGCTGCTCGAAGCCCTCGCCGCAGTCCCGGATGAAGAGCGCAGCGCGCGCTTCGTGTGCGTCGCGGCGCTGGCGACGCCGCAAGGCGACGTCGCGACGGCGCGCGGCGTCTGCGAGGGCCACCTGCTGCGCGCACCGCGCGGCAGCGCTGGCTTTGGCTACGACCCGATCTTTGCGGTCGGAGCAGCGACGCTGGCGGAGCTGCCTGCCGCAGCGAAGGACGCGCTCTCGCACCGCGGCCGCGCCTTTCGCGCGCTGCTTCCCGCGCTGCGCACGCACATTCGCTGAGCCCCCTTCGTCCTCGATTGCGGTGCGAGGCGGCGCGCGAGCGGTACTCTGGCGCGCCGATGGACACGCTCACCTACCTGTCCTGGCCGGCGCTTCCCTGGAAGCGGTTGTGCCGGGTCCCCAAGGACCTGGAATCCGTGACCGATCGCGCGACGGAGACGCCGCCGCGCGCGGTTCGACTCTCGCGCGCCGCCATCGAGCGCATCTGGCAGAGCGCCGAGACGCTCTATCGCACGGGACTCCATCCCGCGATCCAGCTCTGCGTGCGCCATCGGGGCGAGATCGTGATCGATCGCGCGATCGGCTACGCGGCTGGCAACGCGCCGGACGACGAGCCGGGCGCGACCAGGCGCCGCGTCACCACCGGCACGCCGTTCCGCATCTACTCCGCTTCGAAGGCGGTCACCGCAATGGTCGTGCACCTGCTGGACGACCGCGGCTTGCTTCACATCGACGACCGCGTCTGCGACTACCTGCCCGAGTTCAGCGACGGCGCGAAGTCCGCCATCACGATCGCGCACGTGCTCTGCCATCGCGCCGGCATTCCGAACGTGCCGCGCGGCGCGATGGATCTCGGTCTGGTCTCGCGCCCCGACGAGTTGATTCGGCTACTCGCCAAGGCGCCGCTGGTCGGGCGACCCGGACGGCAACTCGCGTACCATGCCATCACGGGTGGCTTCGTGCTCGGCGAGGTCGTGCGGCGCGCGTCGGGCCAGGACATCCGCAGCGTACTCACCAAGGAAATCCGCGCGCCGCTGGGGCTGCGCTGGATGAACTACGGCGTTGCTCCCGAGGACGCCGGCGAGGTCGCGCTCGACGCGATCACCGGAGTCCCGCCGCTGCCGCCGTTTGCGCAGCTGTTCACGCGCGCGCTGGGCGTGCCGGTGGAGCAGGTGTTGGAAATCGCTCACGACCCGCGCTTTCTGTCGGGCATCCTGCCCGCCGCGAACGTCGTGTCGAATGCGCGCGATCTCGCGACGTTCTTCGAGTGTCTGCGCGCCGGCGGCGAACTCGACGGGACGCGGGTCTTCGAGTCGCGCACGGTGCGGCGCGCCACGGCCGAGCGCAGTTACTTCGAGATCGACCTCACACTCGGTCTTCCGCTGCGCTACGGGCTCGGCTTCATGCTCGGCGGCAAGTGGCTCTCGCTCTTCGGTCCGGACACGACGCATGCCTTCGGCCACCTCGGCTTCACCAACGTGGTGGCCTGGGCGGACCCGGAGCGCGAGTTGTCGGCGGCGCTGGTGACGAGTGGGAAACCCTTCCTCGATATCGAGGTCGTGCGGCTCTACCAGTGCATCACGGCGATCGGCCGCGAGATCCCCAAGCGCGGATGAGCGACGCGGCGAGCCTGCGCGTCGTCTGGCTGATCCGCCACGCCGAGAGCGAATGGAACGCGCTCGGACGCTGGCAGGGTCAGCGCGATCCCGTGCTCTCGGAACGCGGTCGCGAGCAGGCGCAGCGCCTCGTGGCGACGCTCGCCGACGCGCGACTCGAAGCGATCGTCGCGAGCGATCTGGCTCGCGCGCGCGAAACGGCGGCGATCGTCGGCGGCGCACTCGGCGTGCCCCTGCACCTCGACGCGCGGCTGCGCGAGCGCGATCTCGGACACTGGTCGGGTCTCACCAGCGTCGAGATCGTCGCGCGCTGGCCGCACGATCTCGCGCGGTTGCGCGCGCGCGACCTCGAGCTGCAGCCGGGCGGCGGCGAGTCGCTGCGCGCGCTCCACGCACGCGCTGCGGCGTTCGTCACCCTGCTGTCGGCGTGGCCTGGCGACGGCCCGCTCGCGGTCGTCACGCACGCGGGCATCCTGCGCGTGCTGGGAATCACGCCGGCGCCCGGGAACGCGGCCGTGCGATCTGCCACAATCGGCGCGCTGCGGCGGGCGCTCGCGAGCAGCGCTGCGACGCAGCCGGCGCCGCGCGTCGAGGAGAACGACGGGGAGGAGCGACTGTGAACCCGAATCCGTGGCCGCGACGCATGGTCGGTGCGGGAGTGCTGGCGGCGCTCGGCGGCTCCCTGATCGCGGGCATCGGCGCGGCGCCGTCGGGCTGGCTCGTCGCGGTGGCGGGAGTCGTGGCCTTGCTGATCGGTTCCCGGCAGGCGCTCGCGCAGAGCGGCGCAGCTTCGGGCGGACTTGCGCCCGGCGCGCATCCGCGCGCGCAGCAGGCCGCGGTTGCCGCCGATCTCCTGCTCGCCGCCGCGTGGGAGGCGGGCACGCTGGTGCGGCGCGTGCCGGCGCTTCCGCGCGCCGCGCAAGATGTGGCCAGCGCCGTCGCGCGCTGGCGCGATCGCGGCCTGTTCGATCGACCCGCAGACGCGCATCTGTTGCCGCCGCCGCTCGAGAAGGCTCATCTCGAGCCGTTCCAGGTGCCGGGCGTCGGCACGGCCGAACATCTGGTGTTCGCGAGCGAGTACGAGGCGGCGGATCCGGAGATCACCGCGCTCTATCGCGCGAACGTTGCGAACCAGAGCGCCCACGCGCTGCTGTTTCGGCATCGCAACGGCGGGCCACGTCCCACGCTGATCGCGATCCACGGCTTCGGCATGGGACGGCTGGCCGTCGATCTGACCTGGCTGCGGCTGCGTGGACTCGACCTCGCGGGACTGCACCGCGATCTCGGCATCGACGTCGCGTATCTGATCTTGCCGTTCCACGGCCCGCGCGCAGGCGGCGCCGTCTCGGGGACGGGCTTCTTCGACGCGCACCCGCTGGTTGCCGCCGCCGCGCTCGGGCAGGCGGTGTGGGACGTGCGGCGCCTCGCAGGTTGGCTGCGAGCGCAGGGCGTGCCGGCGCTCGGCGTCCAGGGCCTCTCGCTCGGCGGCTGCGTCGCGGCGCTCTACGCGTCGCTCGATGCGTCGCTCGCCTGCGCGATGCCGATGATCCCCGCGGTCGACCTCGCGGGCGTCTTCTGGCGCCAGCTTCCCGAAACTCGCCGGCGCGAGTGGGAGGGCGCCGGTCTCGGTCGCGAGCAGATCGCACAGGCGTGGTCGTTGCACGCGCCGCTGCGGCATCGACCGCAGGCGCCACACGCGGCGCGGATGATCGTCGCGGGCGCCGTCGATCAGGTGGCGCCGCTCGCGGACGCCCGCGCGCTCTGGTCGCATTGGGGCGAACCGGCGGCGCATTGGATGCCGGGTGGACATCTGCTGTGGCTTGGTGGCGCGCCGCTCCAGCAGCATTTGCGCGCGCATCTGCGCGCAACGCTGCTCGCAGCGCAGCCGGCGGCCCTGCCGTCGCTCAGTCGCTTCCGCGCCGCGCCGCCGCCGTCTGTCGCTTCGTGAGCTGCCCGCCGAGGAAACGCACGAAACCGGGGAAGAGGCGCTTCAGGTAGTAGAACGTCCATGCCTCGGGAGAGATCGGCGCGACGGCGCGGTTGCGCTGGATCGCCCTCAGCACGTTCTCGGCCACGCGTTCGGGTGTGTAGTTGCGCCGCGTGAAGCTGCGCTTCATCTCCGCGCGGGCTGCCTCTGTGGCCTGCGCACCGCGCATCCGGCTCGCTTCGATGATCCCGGTGTTGATGATGCCCGGGCACACGGCCGTCACGCCGATCCGGTGCGGCGCGAGTTCCTCGCGCAGCGACTCGGAGAGACCGATCACGGCGAACTTGGTCGTCGTGTAGGCGGGCAGCAGCGAACCCGCGACGTAGCCGGCCATCGACGCGACGTTGACGACGTGTCCGCCGCGCCCTCGCCGTACCATCGCCGGCACGAAGTGATGGATGCCGTGCACGACGCCAAACAGGTTGATGCCGACGATCCAGTGCCAGTCTTCGAGCGATGTCTCGAGCACTCCGCCGCCCAGCCCGACGCCGGCGTTGTTCATCAGCACGTCGACGGCTTCGACCTCTGCGTGCACGGCGCCGGCGAATGCCTGCATCTCGGCGGCGCTCGCGACGTCGACGCGGCGCGCGACGACGGAGACGCCGAGTCTGCGTGCCTCGGTCTCGGTCGCAGCGAGGCTGGTCTCGTTCACGTCGCAGATCGCGAGATTCGCGCCGCGGCGCGCGAAGGCGAGGGCGCTGGCGCGCCCGATGCCGCTGCCGGCGCCGGTGACGAGCGCCGTGCGGTCGTGAAGATTCGCGACGTCCATTGCGCGTTACTCCAGATCGTCGGTTTGGAACGGCACCGCGCCGCTGCCGCGAAACACGTTCTTCAGCAGCTTGCCGGCCGGATTGCGCGGCAGCGCCTCGTCGGTGAACTCGACGAAGTCGGGCACCTTGAAGGTCGCCACGTGCGCCGCGACATGGCGCTTCACCGCGTCTGCGTCGAGCTGCGAGTCGGGGCGCCGGAACACGATCGCCTTGACCCGCTCGCCCAGCTCCGGGCACGGCACGCCGATCACGCAGGCCTCGTCGATCTCCGGGTGCGACGCCAGCAGGTTCTCGATCTCCGTGCAGTACACGTTTTCGCCGCCGCGGATGATCATGTCCTTGGCGCGGTCGGCGATGAAGAAGAAGCCCTCGGCGTCGCGCGTGCCGAGATCGCCGGTGCGCAGCCAGCCCCGGACGACGCTCTCCGCGGTCGCCTCGGGACGGTTCCAGTAGCCCGGCGTGACGGTCGGACCGGAGATCTGGAGTTCGCCGAGCTGGCCGTCCGGCAGCGGATTGCCGTCCGGGTCGCCGATCTGCATGTCGAGGATCGGCAGCGGCCGTCCGATCGAGGTGGCGCGTCCGATCAGATCCTTGCCACCGTTCAGCGTCGCCACGCCGTGGGTCTCGGTGAGTCCGTAGGCGTTGCTCAGGTTCTCCTTCACGGGCAGCACCGCGCGTGCGCGGCGCAGCGTCTCGGGGGGCATCGGCGCGGCGCCGAACGAGACGGCAGTGAGACTCGACAGGTCGT
>JAGSPS010000277.1 GCA_018262315.1 Deltaproteobacteria bacterium
CAGCTCCGCCTCGCTCGCCTGCTCGACGATGCCGTCGTAGCGCGTGATCGCGTCGATTGCCTTCTCGATCGAGACCGGATTGCCGATCTGGATCGCCGAAGCGAGCGTCGGCCGCGCGGCGATCGGCTCGAAGACCTTGAAATCGCGGAGGTACGACAGGTAGAGCGGGTTCGCGGACTGCGCCTGCGCGCAGACGATGCGCGGGCGGCCCGACACCAGCCCCAGCTCGCACAGCATGTCGAGTCCCTTCGCGAGCGCCGACACGTTCCCGAGATTCCCGCCCGGGATCACGATCCAGTCGGGCACTTCCCAGTCGAACTGCTGCACGATCTCGATCCCGACGGTCTTCTGCCCTTCGATGCGGAGGCTGTTCATCGAGTTGGCGAGGTAGATGCCGTCCTTCTCGGCGACCTGCTTCACGATCTCCATGCAGCCGTCGAAGTCGGTGTCGAGCTCGAACACGATGGCGCCGTTCGCCACCGGCTGGATCAGCTGCGCCATCGAGATCTTCCCGCGCGGCAGGAACACGATCGCCGGAATGCCGGCCGCCGCGGCGTACGCCGAGAGCGCGGCGGAGGTGTCGCCGGTGGAAGCGCACGCGACCGCCGGGATCGACTTCCCGCGCGCGATCATCTCCTTCACCATCGACACCAGCACGGTCATGCCGAGATCCTTGAAGGAGCCCGTGTGCGAGTTGCCGCACTGCTTGATCCAGAGGTCGTCGACGCCGATTTCGCGGCCGTAGCGCTCCGCCCAGAACAGGTTCGAATGGCCTTCGTACATCGACACGACGTTCTCGTTGTCGATCGCAGGCAGCACCCACTCCTTCTTGCCCCAGACGCCCGATCCGTAGGGCCACTCGTTGCGGTGCGAGCGCGTTTCGAACAGCCGCTTCCAGTCCTCGCCCGGCGTCTTGCGCAACGCGTCCATGTCGTGGACGACCTGCAGCAGCCCGCCGTCGCTTGCGGTGTACACGACCTCGTCCAGGCCGTAGCGCTCGGACGGCTCGTGGAGCGATTCGAACCAGGCGCGGTATTGCGGCTTGCGGCGCGAGGATCCCGAGGGCTTCGCGGCTGCTGCTCCGGCGCGCTTCGCGCTCACAACTCCTCCTCGATGCGGATCAGACGCGTCGGCGCCGTGACTTCCGGCAGTTGGTCGATCGCGTCGAGCGCGCTGCGGACCGCCGCCTCGGAGGCCGGATGGGTGAACACGACGATCGGGACCGAACCGCGCGCGCCCTCCGGGTCGTTCGGATGGGCGTATCCGCGTCCCTTCTGGCTCACCGACTCGATCGAGATGCCGTGCGTGCCCAGCACGCCTGCGATCGCCGAGAGCACGCCCGGGCGATCCTGCACGGTGAAGCGCAGATACGAGCGCCCGAACAGTTCCCCGAGCGGAACGATCGGCTTCGGCACCAGCGCTTCGGGCAGCGTCGAGAGCGGCGCCACGCGACCCGCGATGCCGCGCCGCACCTCGCGTGCCAGCTCGACGAGATCGGCGACCACCGCGCTCGCCGTCGGCATCGCGCCGGCGCCCGCGCCGTAGAAGAGTGTCGGGCCAACGGCATCGCCGTGCACGGCGATCGCGTTCATCGCGCCATCCACCTTCGCCAGCAGCGACTCGGCCGGGATCATCGTCGGGTGCACGCGCACCTCGATGCGCTCGCCCTTCGCATCTCGTCTCGACTTCGTGATGCCGAGCAGCCTCACCCGGTAGCCGAACTCCTGCGCGGCTTCGAGATCCAGCGGCGTCACGTCGCGGATGCCTTCGGTCGGAACTTCCTTGAAGGTCAGCTCGGCGCCGAACGCCATCGCAGCGAGCAGCGTGATCTTGTGGGCCGCGTCGATCCCGTCGACGTCGATGCTCGGATCGAGTTCGGCGTAGCCCAGCTCCTGGGCGCGCTTCAGCACCGCGTCGAACGACGCCCCGCCCTTCTCCATTTCCGTGAGCACGTAGTTGGTGGTGCCGTTGATGATGCCGTGCACCGATTCGATGCGGTTCGCGGCGAGTCCCTCGCGCAGCGAGCGCAGGATCGGGATGCCGCCGCCGACGCTCGCCTCGAACGCGATGTCGACTCCGCCGCGCCGCGCCACCTCGAAGATCTCCTTGCCGTGGAGCGCGAGCAGCGCCTTGTTGGCGGTGACCACCGGCTTGCCGCGTTCGAGCGCGCGCAGGATCAGCCGGCGCGCGGCGTCGGTGCCGCCGATCAGTTCGACCACCAGCTGCACCTTCGGATCGTCGATCAGCGCGTTCGCGTCGGCGTCGAAGACGATGCCCGCGAGGTCGACGCCGCGGTCGCGCGTGGTGTCGAGGTCCGCGATGCGCACGAGTCGCAGCGGAAAGCCGAGCCGCGCGGTGATCAAGTCGGCGTTGCGCCCCAACACCGTCGCGACACCCGTGCCGATCGTTCCGAAGCCGACCAAGCCGACGCCCAGACTCTGGGACCCGACGCGCTTCGCTCGGCTTCGCCCCACTGCGCGCTCGCTTTGCTCGCTCGCGATCACACACCCGCCTCGCGCAGGAAGTGGCGGATGCCGCGCACCGCCTGGCGGATGCGGTGGCGGTTCTCGACGAGCGCGAAGCGCACGAAACCCTCGCCCGCCTCGCCAAAGCCGAGCCCTGGCGAAACGGCGACCTTCGCCTCGGTCATCAGCCGCTTGGCGAATTCGAGCGAGCCGAGTTGGCGCAGCGGCTCGGGGATCGGCGCCCAGACGAACATCGTGGCGAGCGGCTTCTCGATCTTCCACTGCCCTTCGCCCGGCGCACCGAGTCCCTCGACCAGCGCGTCGCGGCGATCGCGGTAGGTCCGCACCGCTTCGGTGACACACTCCTGCGGCCCGCGCAGCGCGACGATCGCGCCCACCTGGATGGGAGTGGGCATGCCGTAGTCGAGATAGCTCTTGATGCGCCCGAGGGCGTGGATCATCTCCGCATTGCCCGCCGCAAAGCCGACCCGCCAGCCCGCCATCGAGTGCGATTTCGAGAGCGAGCCGAACTCGATCGCGACGTCGCGCGCGCCCGGCACTTCGAGGATGCTCGGCGCCCGGTAGCCGTCGAAGCAGACTTCGGCGTACGCGAAGTCGTGTATCACCATCAGATCATTCTCGCGCGCGAACTCGATCACGCGCTCGAAGAAGGCGCGGTCCACCACCTGACCGGTCGGGTTCGCCGGGAACGAGAGGATCAACAGCTTCGGCTTCGGCCAGGTCCGTTCCATCACGGCCTTGAGACTCTCGACGAAGTCGGTGTCGGGCGTGAGCGGCACGGTGCGCAGATCGCCGCCCGCGATGATCACCGCGTACTGATGGATGGGATACGCGGGATCAGGGCACAGCACGACGTCGCCGGGCCCGATCGTCATCAGGACGAAGTGGGCATACCCTTCCTTGGAACCGATCGTCGCGATCGCTTCGCGGTCCGGATCGATCGCGACGCCATGGCGGCGCAGATACCACTCGCTGATCGCGCTGCGCAGATTCGGCAGCCCGCGGCTCGCGGAATAGCGGTGGTTGCGCGGGTTGTGCGCGGCCTCGCAGATCTTGTCGACCACGTGGGGAGGCGTCGGCAGATCGGGGTTGCCCATCCCCAGATCGATCACGTCCTCGCCGCGCCGGCGGGCAGCGGCCATCAACGCGATCACCTCCGCGAACAGGTACGGCGGCAGCCGGTTGAGCTTGTTGAAATCGTGTCGAACGGTCATGGCGGGTGTTCCGGGGGGAGGCTTCACTCCAACCTATGGGAACGGAGGGAAGTGGGCAAGCGAGAGCGCCCGATCCGGGGGGAAGTTGCCGATCGGCAGCCTCGTACGGCGCGGACGCTACCGTCCGCGGCGATGTCGATCCGGCTCTTCGCGCTTCCCTGCGGCTGGCTCGAGGCGGATCTCGGGCTCTTCCTCGAGGGCGAAACCGGCAAGATCCGCGTTCCCGTACCCAGCTGGCTGGTGCTGCATCCGGCCGGCGCGCTGGTCTTCGACAGCGGCCTGCATCTCGCGACCCAGACGGACGCCGAGGGACGACTTGGCTTCCTCGCGCGGCTCTACCGCGTCCACTTCGAGCGCGGCCAGGAGCTGGCCGCGCGACTGCGCGCGCTGGACGTCGATCCCGAGCGCGTCGCGTGGCTGGTGAACTCGCACCTCCACTTCGACCACGTTGGCGGCAACGCGCAGCTCCCGAACGCGACGCTCGTAGTGCAGCGTCGCGAGTGGGAAGCCGCCGCGGATCCCGACCTGCGCGCCCGGAACCGCTACGACCCGCGCGACTACGACCTCGGCCACGCGCGGCGACTCGTCGACGGCGAGCACGACCTCTTCGGCGACGGCAGCGTCCGCTGCGTGCCGACGCCCGGCCACACGCCCGGCCACCAGTCGCTGCGCGTCCGACTCGCGAGCGGCGAAGTCGTGCTCACCGCCGACGCCTGTTACCTGCGCAGCGCCCTCGAAGCGATGCAACTCCCGCCCGTCGTGCACGACCGCGACGAGATGCTCGCGTCGTACCGCCGCCTACGCGCGCTCGAAGCCGCCGGCGCGCGTCTCTACTTCGGCCACGACCCGACGC
>JAGSPS010000060.1 GCA_018262315.1 Deltaproteobacteria bacterium
CTCGTCGAACCGTTCGTGCGCCAGGGCATGACGACGCTCGTCGCGGGCAACTGCGGCTTCAGCCCGGCGCCGATCTCCCCGCGCAGTCGCGACACGGCGCGCGGCGCGAGCCGGCTGCTCCACGACGGCTCGCTCGATCCCGACTTCGCCACGATGGAAAGCTTCCTCGACGCGCTCGAGCAGGGTGGGGTGGCGCTCAACGTCGCGCAGCTGGTGGGTCACGGAACCGTACGCGCAGCGGTGACGGGTGCGCTCGAGCCGGCCGCGCCGACGCGCGACGAACTCGCCGCGATGGAACGGCTCGTCGAGGAGGCGCTCGACGCCGGCTGCGCCGGGGTCTCGACCGGCCTCGGCTACGCGCCGGGAATCTTCGCGGGCGAGCAGGAGCTGACCGCGTTCGCGAAGATGGCGGCGCGGCGCGGTCGCCTCTTCACCTCGCACTTGAAGGCGTACTCGTGGGCGAGCGGCGTCTACTCGCACGATCCGAAGCAGGATCCGCACAACCTCGCCGCGATCCGCGAGATCCTGCAGGTGGCGCGAGCCGCCGACGTCCGGCTCCAGATCAGCCATCTGATCTTCGTCGGCCGCAACACCTGGCCGAATCACGGCGCCGCACTGCGCCTCGTCGAGGACGCGCGCCGCGACGGTCTCGACGTCGCCTTCGACGCCTTCCCCTACACGGCGGGCAATACGACCTGCGCGGTGATCTTCCCCGCTGCGCTGCTCCCCAAGCTCGAGGAAGTGCTGCGCGATCCCGAGCAGCTCGCGGGCCTCGCGCGCTTCGCCGAGATGGCGTTCGGGGCGGTCGGCTTCGGCCTCCCCGACATCCAGCTGATGCATTGCGACGTGCCCGAGTGGAACCACCTCGACGGACTGCGAATTCCCGAGGCTGCCGCGCGCGTCGGCATGGAGCCCTTCGAGTTCTACGCGCGGCTCACGGTGGCCAGCCAGCGCAACGCACGCGTGTTGAACCACACCTACAGCGGCGACGCGGGCGATGAAGACGCGCTGCGTGCGGTGCTCGCACACCCCCTCTGCACGATCGAAACCGACACCATCCTGACCGCGCAGGGCCACCAGAACCCGGCCAGCTTCGGGACCTTTCCGCGCGTGCTCTCGACCTACGTGCGCGCCGGTCTCTTCTCGCTCGAGGAGGCGGTGCGCAAGATGACGGGCGCCGCCGCCGAGCGGCTCGGCTGGCGCGATCGCGGCTGCGTGCGGCGCGGCGCCGCCGCGGATCTCGTGGTGTTCGATCCCGCGCGGCTGCGCGACACCGCGAGCTTCGAAGCGCCGTCGAGCGCGCCGGAAGGCATCGAGCACGTGCTCGTCAACGGCCACCTCGTGCTCGAGGCAGGTCGCTACGACGCGAGCGCGCGTGCCGGGACGGTGCTGCGCGCGTAGCCAGGGTCGGCAAGCCGACAACTCGGTCGCGCGCGACGCGACGCCTCCGCGCGCTCGGCTAGCTTGACGTCATGATGACTGGGATTGCGAACTCACGAACGGCGCTCGCCGCGCTGATCGCTGTTACGCTCGCTGCGGGAGCCGGCGCCTGGCTGTACGCGCGCGCTTCCGGGGAACGCATCGCGGTGCTCGAACAGGAACTCGCCGCTGCGCGCGACCGCGCCCGCGCCGACACCGCCGATCGCGCCGCGCTCGCGGATCGAGTCGCGCATCTCGAGGCGGCGCTCGCCGAGGCAACCGCCGGCGCGGACGCGGCGCGGGGCGATGCGACGACGGCAACGCCCGCAGCGTCCGGCGCGTCGCCGCCCGGCGAAGACGAGGTCGCTGCGCAAGCAGACACGCCGGGCGAGCCCGATTCCCACGCTGCGCTCCCGCGCTCCGCGATGGGCGGCTTCGACGCCGACAGCCTGGTCGCAGCTGGCTTCCACCGCGAAGACGTCACCCGCTTCCGCGCGCGTCTCGACGAGATCCAGCTGAAGCAGCTCTATCTGCGCGATCAGGCCACCCGCGAGGGCTGGATCGGGACGCCGCGTTTTGCGCAGGAGTCGAAGGCCCTGTTCGGCGAACTCGTCGGCCTGCGCAACGAGTTCGACGAGCCGCTCTACGACTGGGTGCTCTACTCGACCGGCCACCCGAACCGCGTCGCCGTCAGCGAAGTGATCTCGGGCGGCGCCGGCGACGCCGCGGGCCTGCTGCGCGGCGACGTGATCGTGCGTTACGACGACCGGCTCGTGCTCTCGCCCGCCGAGCTGCGCGACGCTACGACCCAGGGCCGCGCCGGCGAGCTGGTCGCACTCGAAGTGCAGCGCGAGGGCGAGTCCGCGCCGCGTCGCATCTTCGTCCCGCGTGGCCCGATCGGGATCACGCTCGAGCCGACGGCGGTGCGGCCGGCGCCGGCGGGGTAACGGAGCTGCGGGCGCCACCCGTCGCGGCAGCCCGTCAGGCGAGATCGAAGAGCAGCACCTCGGAGTCGTCGCTCGCGGTGATCGCGAGGCGCGCTTCTTCGCTCGCGGCGAGCCCGTCGCCGTCGCCCAGCCGTTGCCCGTTCACGTCGAGCGAGCCGCGCGCGACTTGCAGCCAGGCATGACGACCGGCGCCGAGCAGGTACTCGCTGCGTGCGCCCGCTGCCAGCCGGCCGGCGAACAGTGACAGGTCCTGGTGCACGGTGACCGAGCCGTCGCGGCCGTCGCGCGACGCCACCAGCAGCAGCTCGTCCCGGTTCGCGCCGAGCGGAAACGCGCGTTGCTCGTAGCCCGGCTCGAGACCGCGCCGTTCGGGCAGGATCCAGATCTGCAGGAAGTGGACGAGTGCATCGCGCGAGTGGTTGAACTCGCTGTGGTCGATGCCGGTGCCGGCGCTCATGCGCTGCACTTCGCCGGGCTCGATCGTCGCGCCGTTCCCGAGGCTGTCCCGGTGCGCGAGCGCGCCCTCGAGCACGTAGGTGACGATCTCCATGTCCTCGTGGTGGTGCGTGTCGAAGCCGCGACCCGGCTGCACGCGATCTTCGTTGATCACGCGCAGCGCACGAAAGCCCATCTGCTGCGGGTCGTGGTAGTCGCCGAACGAGAAGGTGTGGCGACTGTCGAGCCATCCGTGCCGTGCGTGACCACGCGCGTCCGAGAGTCGGAGGGTGAGCATCAGGACCTCGAAAAGTGCCGCCTCGAAGCGCCCGCGCCGTCAGCGCGGCGTCTCGATCGGATCGATCCCGCCGCGGCCGGCGCCGAGGCGATCGAGGCAGGCGGCGAGTTCGGACGTCTGTTCCCAACCACAGGATCCCGCGGGCCCGAAGCGGCCGCAGTGGGCGTCGCGGAAGCAGGCGTAGTGCGGCCGCCATTCGCAGGTGCTGGCCAGCGGCTCGTCGGCGCAGATCTGGCCCGAGCAGCCGCCCACCACGCAGCCCGAATCGAGCACTTCGAACTCGTTGCTGGTGATCTCGACGACCGCCGCGCAATGGGCGTCACCGAGCGGTGCCGCCTTGCTGCAGCCGAAGCCGACGGGGTAGCGGAGCCGCCAGGTGCCGGGCGCTCGCGCGTGGATCGGATCGGTCACCACGCCGCCCGCAGGAACGGCTTCGGCGAAGCCCTCCCAGAAGAGACAGGGCGCGTCGGGTCCCTGGGAAACCCACGCGTCGCCGGTGCGCTGCTCGTAGTCGAAGTGGCCGCAGCCGCCCAGGTAGAGGGTCGCGCGCATCTGGTTGTGGAAGGTCGCGACGCCGCTCTCGCCTACTTCGTAGCGCGTGCGATCCGTCTCGGGCGCGCACGCGAACGGGAAGGCGGCGAGGAGCAGGACCCCGGCTTGGATCATCCATGAGCGGATCGCCATGGCCGCCTCCGCCTCCCGACCGCACCACACTAGCCCGTGCGGGGGCGACCCGCCGTTACTCCAGCGTGACGCGCGCCGCGGCCCGCAGGTCGCGCGACGAGCGGCCCGCTGCAAGCTCCCATTCACCGGGCTCGACGCGCCACGCCTTCTGCTGCGTGTCCCAATGGGAGAACGCGCGCGGCGCGAGCGCGAAGCGCACCACGCGCCGTTCGCCGGGCGCGAGCGCGATCTTCTCGAACGCCGCGAGCGTGCGCAGCGGCCGCCGCACACCCGGCGTGCAGCGCTGCGCGTAGAGCTGCACGACTTCCCGGCCTCGACGCGCGCCGGTGTTGGCGATCTCGATCTCGCATGCGACGGCCTCCCCCGCCGCGACGCGCTCGCTCGCGATGCGCAGCGCGCCGTATTCGAAGCGCGCATAGGAGAGCCCGTGACCGAACGCGAAGCGCGGCGCGATGTCGCGCGCGTCGTACCAGCGGTGGCCGACGAAAAGGCCCTCGCTGTACGCGATGCGGAGATCCTCGCCCGGCACGTCGAGAAACGCGGGCGTGTCCTCCATGCGCACCGGGATCGTCAGCGGGAGCCGACCGCCCGGATCGACGTCGCCGAACAGCACGTCGGCCAGCGCGTTGCCGCTCTCCTGGCCGGGATACCAGAGTTGGAGGATCGCCGCGGCGCGCTCGCTCCAGTCCATCGCGACCGGCGAGCCCGCGTTGATCACCACGACCGTGCGCGGGTTCGCCGCCGCGACGCGCGCGACGAGTTCGTCTTGTCGCTTCGGCAGGTGGAAGCTGTCGCGGTCACGGCCCTCGGTCTCCCAGTCCGGATCGAGGCCGACGACGACGACCGCGGCGTCGGCGTTGCGCGCGGCGGCGACGGCGCGCTCCATCGCGTCGTCGGGCTCGGGTGGCAGCCAGCCGAGCCGCAGGCCAGCCGGCGTGCCTGGGCGATCCTGTGCGAACTCCACTTCGAGTTCGACCTCGACGCCCGCTTCGAGCACGGCCTCCGCCTTCACGTCCGCGCTGCCGAGCCCGAAGAACGAGGTTCCCGGCTTGCGCTCGTCCCAGTTGTCGAGCACGGCGCGGCCGTCGATGCGCAGCCGACTCTTGCCGGCGCTGGTCAGCGAGAAGCGGTGCGCGCCGCTCTCCGGGGGCACGAGTTGCGCGTGCAGCCGCGCCGACCACGGCCGCTTCGCGTCGAGGCCGGGCGGCGTCTGCAGCCAGAACACCTCGGCTTCGCGCATGCGCTCGCGGCGAACCGGCTCGCCCGCAGGCTCCGCGGCCGAAAACAGCTCGATCTCGATCGGGAGCCCGCCCGGCGCCTCGGCGAGGTGCGTGCCGTCGAGCGCCGGCACGCCGCGGTATGCGCTCGGCCCGCGCGCGAAGACGATCTCGACGCCCGATCCGGCGCGCGCCCGGATGCCGGCGAGCGGCGACACCGCGTAGTGAGGCGCCACGCCGGCGCTGCCGCCGCCCTGGATCACCGCGCGATCGGCGTTCGGACCGACCACGGCCAGGCGTCTCATATTTGCGTCGAGCGGCAGCGCGCCGGCTTCGTTGCGGAGCAGCACGATTGCGTCGGCGGCGGCCTCGCGCGCGAGCGCGCGGTGCTCGGGGCGGTCGATCGCCTGCTCGGCGGCGTCGATGCCGCGCGCATGGTCGAGCGCGCCGGTCTTCGCGAGCAGCGCGAGGAGGCGGCGCGCGCAAGCGTCGACGGCAGCTTCGTCGAGTTCACCGCGCTTCACCGCATCGACGATCCGGGCGCCGTAGTGGCGCGGCGGACCCGGCATCTCGAGGTCCATGCCGGCCATCACCGACGGCGCCGTCGATTGCGTCGCGAGCCAGTCCGAGATCACCACGCCGTCGAAGCTCCACTCGCCGCGCAGGATGTCTGTGAGCAGTCGCGGGTGCTCGGTGCAGTGCGTGCCGGCGAGGCGGTTGTAGGCGGCCATCACCGTCCACGCGCCGGCCTCCCGCACAGCGGCCTCGAACGGCGCGAGATAGACCTCGCGCAGCGTGCGCTCGTCCATTTCGGCGCTGGCGCGATGGCGTTCCCACTCGACGTCGTTGGCGACGAAGTGCTTGACGCAGGCGCCGACGCCATGCGCCTGGAGCCCACGCACGAACGCGACGGTGAGTCGCGCCGAAAGCTCCGGGTCCTCCGCGTAGCACTCGAAGTCGCGACCGCCGATCGGCGTGCGCTGGATGTTCACCGTCGGGGCGAGCAGCACACGCGCGCCCTTCGTGAGAGCCTCCTCCGCGAGTGCGCCGCCGACGCGTTCGACCAGGGCGGCGTTCCAGGTGGCGCCGAGCGCCGAGCCGCACGGGAAGCACGCCGAGCTGGGTCCGCCGCGGAAGGCGGTGCCGCGCGCTCCGTTCGGGCCATCGGTCACACGCAGCGTGCCGACCCCGAGGCGCGGCACCGCGACGCTGTGCCAGAGGTCGGCGCCGGCCATCAGCGCGGCCTTCTCCTCCAGCGTCAGCTCCGCGAGCAATCGTTCGACGCGCGTCGCCTGGTGCACGGCAGTCCCCTCCGCGGGCGAGCCGCCAGTCTATGCGACCGGGCGCGCCCCGCGCTGTCGCGCCCGCGTTGCCCCGCCCGCGGCGTCTGCTAAAGCTCTGCCGACCTAACACCGTTATAGGCCCCGAACGACGTTCAGTCAGCCCGAGAAGGCGCCAGTGAGAGAACTCCAGCCCGCACAACGGCGCCGGCTCCAGAGCCGCGCCGACGCCCGCCGCGCCATCCTGGACGCGACGGAATCGCTGCTGGTCGAGGACGGTTTCGAGGCGTTCTCGATGCGACGCCTGGCCGAGCGCTGCGGCTACACGCCGCCGGCGATCTACCACCACTTCGTGGACAAGCAGCACCTGCTCGACGAGCTGCTCGAGGAGCGTTGCCAGGCGCTCGTGAAGGCGCTGAAGCGCGTCCGCCAGGGCGACGACCCGGTCGAGAACCTGCGCGCGTTCGGCATCACGTTCGCGCGCTGGGGCCTGCGCAATCCGACCCACTACGCGTTGCTCGCGCAGTCGCGCCAGCCCGAGCTGCCGGTGCCGCCCGCTGCCGAAGAAGCGCGCGCGCTGCTGGAGGCGCCGCTCGAGAAGATCGCCGCCGAAGGTCGCCTGGCTGTGCAACGCGAGAGCGCCGCGCAAGTGCTCTGGGCCTTCCTGCACGGCTTCGTATTGCTGCGCACGAGCCGCAGCGACATCGAGTGGATGCCCGACGTCCTCGAGGTCGGCTTCGCCGCTCTTCTCCAAAGCTTCATTCGCGACGCCGATCGCGCCCCGGCCCGCGAGGAGACACAGTCATGAGGATCCGAAGCTTCTGGACCCGCGCGGCGATCGCGCTCGCCGCCGCGACGTGGCTCGCCGGCTGCGGCGAGAAGACCGAGACCGCCGCGCCCGATGCGTCGCCGGTGCTGGCGGCGGCGGTCGAGTCGATGCGCATCGAAGATCGCATCGAAGCGACCGGGGAGCTGCGCGCGCCGAACGCCGCCGGCGTGGCCGCGCAGGTGGGCGGACAGATCACCAAGCTGGTGCGCGACGAAGGCGTCGCGGCCGCTGCCGGCGACGTGGTGATCGAGATCGATCCCGAACGCCGCGACCTCGAGCTGCGCACCGCGCGCGCGATGCTGGCGCAGGCGGACGCACAGGCGACCGAGGCCGAGCGCGACCTGGTGCGCATGGAGAAGCTGCACGCCGAAGGGGTGGCGGCCGACGCCAAGCTCGACAGCATGCGCACGAAGCTCCGACTGGCGCGCAGCAGCCGCGACGCCGCGGGCGCACAGCTCGGCATGGCCGAGCGGGGCGCCCGCGATTCGACGGTCCGCGCGCCCTTCGCCGGGCTCGTCGCGCGCCGCTACGTCTCCGAGGGCGAGTTCGTGCAGCCCGGCCAGAAACTTTTCGACCTCGTCGCACTCGACCCGATCGAGGTCGAGTTCACGCTGCCCGAGCGCGACTCGAGTCGCGTCGTGATGGGCCAGCCGGTCGCCGTGCGCGTCGCGCCGTTCCCGGACGAGGTGTTCCAGGCCGAGGTCAGCGTGATCGCGCCGACCATCGACCCGACCACGCGCACGCTGCGCGTGAAGGCGCGCATGAGCAACACCGAGGGGAGACTCCGCCCGGGCCTCTTCGCACGCGCCGACCTCGGCGTCGCGGTGCGCGAAGGCGTCGCGATGATTCCGGAAGAGGCCGTGCTCCAGCGCGCCGACGGGGCGGTCGCGTATCGCGTCGTCGCGGGCGGTCGCGCCGAACGCCGCAAGATCAAGGTGGGCGTGATACGCGCCGGCCGTATCGAAGTGAGCGAGGGACTCGCGATCGGCGACCAGGTGGTGGTGCGCGGTCAGGATCAACTCGTGGACGGCGCGGCGGTGTCGCTGCGCGATGTGAAGGGTGCGCCCGCCCACGCCAACGGCGACGTCAGCGCGTCCGCCGCGAAGACCGCGGCCGCCGAGCCGGCTCGACCGTGACGCTCTCCGAAGTCTCGATCCAGCGCCCGATCCTCACCTGGATGATGACGCTCGCGTTGCTGGTGTTCGGAGTCCTCGGCTTCCTACGCCTCGGCGTCGACCAGTTCCCGAACATGGACTTCCCCGTCCTCACCGTGCAGGCGGTGCTCGAAGGCGCCACGCCCGAGGGCATGGAAGAGGACGTGACGGACGTTCTCGAAGAACACCTCAACACGATCGCGGGCGTGCGCTCGATCCGCTCGACGTCGTACCAGGGCGTCGCGCTGATCGTGGTCGAGTTCAACCTGGGCGTCGATCTGGACATCGCCGCCCAGGACGTGCGCGACAAGGCGGCGCTCGCGCGTGTCGCATTGCCGGTGACGCTCGAGCCCCCGGTGGTTGGGAGCTTCAACCCGAACGACACGCCCGTGCTCTGGATCCCGGTCGAAAGCCACCGCTCGATCGTCGAGACCAGCGAGATCGTGCGGCGCCAGGTGAATCCGTACCTCGAAACCATCCCGGGCGTGGCGGGCGTCGCGATGTTCGGGCGGCGCGACCGCAACATCCGCATCTGGCTCGATGGCGACGCGCTGCGCGCGCGAGGGCTCGCGGCGACCGACGTGCTCGGTGCGCTACAGCGCGAACACGTCGAGATGCCGGGCGGCGCGGTCGAGAGCGGCCGGATCGACTACTCCGTCAAGACCGACGCCGAGTTCCGCACCGTTGCGGAGATGGAGACGCTGGTCGTCGCGCAACACGCCGGCGCGCCGGTGCTGCTGCGCGACGTGGCACGCGTCGAGGACGGCGCCGAAGACATTTCGTTCATCGCGCGCTACAACGGCGAGCCCACCGTCGGCATGGGCATCCGCAAACAGAGCGGTGGCAATTCCGTCGCGATCGTGGACGAGGTGAGAAAGCGACTCGGCGAAGTCGAGAAGGTACTGCCCAGCGGGATCAAGATGTACGACGGGGCGGGCTTCATCGACTTCTCGCGTGGCGTGCGCGAAGCGGTGGCGGAGACCGAGTTCGCGCTGGGTTTCGGTGCACTGCTCGCGGTCTTCACGGTGTGGATCTTCCTGCGCCGCTCGCGGCCGACCTTCATCATCGCCGCCGCCATCCCGGTTTCGCTGATCGCGACCTTCGGGCTGGTCTCCCTGGCGGGCTTCACGCTCAACACGATGACACTGCTCGCGATGGCGCTCGCCGTAGGCGTCGTGATCGACGACGCGATCGTGGTGCTGGAGAACATCGAGCGCCACCGCGGGTTGGGCGAAGACGCCTTCACGGCGGCGAGGAACGGCACCCGCGAGATCGCCTTCGCGGCGACCGCGGCGACCTTCTCGGTCGCGGCGGTGTTCCTGCCGGTGTTCTTCGTGCAGGGTCTCGTCGGATCCTTCCTGCGCGACTTCGGCCTCACCGTCGCGGGCTCCGTGCTGCTCTCACTCTTCGTTGCGCTCACGCTCACGCCGATGCTGGCGTCGCGCATGCCGCCGCCGACGGAGCGCGCGCACGGCAGTTTCTATCACAAGCTCGAGCGCAGCTTCGTGTGGATCGAGGAGCACTACAAGCAGTTGCTCGGCTGGACGCTCGACCACCGCGCCGCAACCATCGCAGTCGCGTTGGTCTCGCTGCTCGGCGCCTGCGGCATCGGTTCACGACTCGGGACCGAGTTCTTCCCGCCCGCGGACGAAGGCATCTTCTTCGCGCGCATCGAAGCTGCGCCCGGCACCGCGCTCGACGCCACCGAGCAATATCTCAAGCAGGACGAGGCGTGGTTCCTGCGCCAGCCCGAGATCGTTGGACTGTTCTCGGCGGCGGGCTCGAGCGGCGGCGGCAACGAAGCCGCGCGTCACGCCGAGACCAACATGGGCATGATCTTCGGCACGATGCGGCCGCGTGAGGATCGCGAGCGCAGCGTGATGCAACTCGTGCGCGACGCGCGGCGCGAGCTCGGCGCGGTGCCCGGCCGCATGATCCGCATCTTCAACCCGAGTGAGATGCTGAGCGCCGGCGGCTCCAACCAGGGCTCCTTCGAAATCGAGATCCGCGGCAACCTCGAGCTGGCCGAGCTGGATCGGCTGGCGCAGGAACTGATCCGCCGGCTCCAGGAGCTCGGCGGTTTCGTCGACCTCTCGTCGAGCCTGAAGTTGGGGTTGCCCGAGGTCCGCATCGTGCCCGATCGCGAGAAGGCGGCGGCACTGGGCATCGACGCGCGCAGCGTCGCGCAGGCGATCCACATGATGATCGGCGGCATGGACGTCGGCGTCTTCAAGGAAGCGGGCCGGCGCTACGACATCCGCATGCGCCTCGAGGAGGAGGATCGCCGCGACCCCGCGCAGATCGGCAATCTCTACGTGCGCTCGGCGAAGGGCGACGTCGTCGAGCTGCGCAACCTGGTCGACATCGAAACCGGCGCGGCGCCGTCGGCGATCACGCGCACCAACCGCCAGCGCTCGGTGACGATCGGCGCGAACCTCCAGGGCCGCACGCTGGGGTCGGCAATCGAGGACGCGCAGCGCGTCGCGAAGGATATCCTGCCGGAAGGCGCGAGCATCGCGCTCTCGGGTCAGGCGCAGGCGATGCAGGAAGGGGCTCGCCAGCTCCTTCTCGCGCTCGGCCTCGGCGTGCTGATCATCTACATGGTGCTCGCCGCGCAGTTCGAGAGCCTGGTGCATCCGCTCACGGTGATGCTGGCGTTGCCCTTCGCGATGACCGGCGCGCTCGGCGGGCTCTGGATCACCGGGCACACGCTGAATCTGTTCTCGATGATCGGCATCCTGCTGCTCTTCGGGCTCGTCACGAAGAACTCGATCCTGCTCGTCGACTACGCCAATCAGTTGCGCCGCGAAGGCATGGACAAGGTGACGGCGATGCGAACCGCGGCGCCGGTGCGGCTGCGCCCGGTGTTGATGACGGCGATCTCGATGATCTTCGGCGTGCTGCCGGCCGCGTCCGGGATCGGCCCGGGCTCCGAGTCGCGCGCACCGATGGCGGTTGCGAGCGGCGCGGGCATGTTCTCGTCGATGCTGCTGACGCTGATCGTCGTGCCGCTGTTCTACCTGCTCTTCGATGATGCTGCGGATTGGGTGAAGCGCGGCTTCCGCCGCGTCTCGGGTGGCAAGCCGCGCGTTGCTTCCGCCGAGAAGGCGATCGCGTCCTAGCCAGTCGGGGCGCGCGCGACGGGGCATGGGGTCCGACTCCTCACGCTCGCCGCGCGGGGCGCATCGCTCGCGACGTGAGCGAGTTGCGCGGCTCGCTTGGGCGCCGGCGGTTCGGTGATGGGCTTCGCGCGTGCGCCGGTGGGCGGCTCCATTCGTCGCTGGACCCCATGCCCCGTCGCGCTACTTGCTGGGCGATCCATGATCAGGGTTCGGCGACGTAGCTCTGGTGCAGGTGGACCGGCGGCTCGATGCGGCGGCGGATGCGGATGTTCAGGATCTCGACGAAGAGCGAGAAGGCCATTGCGAAGTAGATGTAGCCCTTCGAGACGTGTTGGCCGAAGCCGTCGGCGATCAGCACCACGCCGATCAGCAGCAGGAACGAGAGCGCGAGCATCTTCATCGTCGGGTGCTTCTCGATGAAAGCGCTGATG
>JAGSPS010000278.1 GCA_018262315.1 Deltaproteobacteria bacterium
CTCGCGCCGCGCGATGCCGACGAGCGTGCCGACCGCCAGGAAGCTCACCAGCAGCGACGTGCGCCCGTACGACAGGAACGGCATCGCGATGCCCTTCGGCGGAACCATCCCCATCACCACCGCCGCGTTGAGGGCGGCCGGCACCGTGAGCAGCGCCGTCATCCCCGCCGCCATCAGGAAGTTGAAGCGATCGTGCGCCCGCAGCGCGATGCGGCAACCCGCGATCAGCAGCGCCGCGAAAGCGCCGATCACGAACGCCACGCCCACCAGGCCCAGTTCTTCGGCGAGCACCGAAAGCACGAAATCCGTGTGCGCTTCGGGTAGGTAGTAGAGCTTTTGGCGACCGTCGCCCAGCCCGAGGCCGAAGAGCCCGCCGCGCGCGAACGCGACGAACGACTGCACGAGCTGGAAACCCTCGTCGTCGGCGTGCGCCCACGGATCGCGGAACGCGAGGATGCGGGCCGCAACGTAGGGTCGGCGTGCGATGGCGACGGCGAGCACAGCGCCGAGCAGGCCGGCCGGCACGACGAAGATGCGCAGCGGCATACCCGCGACGAAGAGCAGGATCGCGACGAGCCCGAGCAACACGATGGTGCTGCCGGTGTCGGGTTCGATGAAGATCAGGCCGGCGGGGATCGCGGCGAGCGCGAGCGCGCCGAGCGGCGCGGACGACGCGCGCCGTGCGGCCTGGTCGCGACCGGCGAGTACCGTCGCCACCGCCACCAGCGTCGCCCAGCGCGCGAACTCGCTCGGCTGGAACTGGAAGCCGAGGCCCGGCAGCGTGAGCCAGCGCCGCGAGCCGTTGACCTTGTCGCCGATGAGCGGGACCAGCACGAGCATCACGATCGCCGCGCCCCAGAGCGGCAACGCCACGCTGCGCCACTGCTCGGGTGTCATGCGACTCGCGACGAACGCGAGTCCGAGTCCCATCGCGAGGCCGATGAGCTGGCGCACGAAGTGCGGCGGCACGAATTCGCCGAGCGCGAAGGGCGCGGTCGCGCTGTAGACCATCACGAGGCCGATCGTCGCGAGCAGCGCGGTGATCACCAGCACCGAACCCGCCTGCGGCGGCAGCTTGCCTGCAACCTCAGTCGTCACGCGTGTCCTCCGCGCGTTGCGAGCCATGCCTGCACGGCGTCGCGAAAACGCGCGCCGCGTTCTTCGTAGTTGCGGAACTGGTCGAAGCTCGCGCAGGCGGGGGAGAGCAGAACCACGTCACCGGCGCGCGCCACTTCTCCGGCGATCGCGACGGCGTCCTCGATGCTCGCCGCGCGTCGCACCGGCAGGCGCCCGGCGATGGCGGTCTCGATGGCCTCGCTCGCTTCGCCGATCAGCACCACCGCGCGCGCGCGCGTCACCGCGAGATCGGCGAGCGGGCGCAGATCGACGCCCTTGTTGCGGCCGCCGGCGATCCACACCACGGCCCCTGCGGCCGACTCGAGCGCAAGACGCGCGGCGTCGGGGTTGGTGGCCTTCGAGTCGTTCACGAACGCGATACCGCCGGAGCGCGCGACCACTTCGCGCCGGTGCGGCGGTGGCGCAAAGCCGAGCAGCCCGGTGGCGGCCTTCGCGACGTCGGCGCCCACCGCCCGGCAGGCGAGCAGCGCGGCGAGCACGTCGTCCAGCGGCGGGGCGCTCTCCGCACCGGCGAGCGCATCGAGCGCGACGCGCTGCGTCTCCGCCCCGTCGCGCAGCGCCGCGCAGCCGGAATCCCAGAAGGCGCCGCGCTCGACCGCGTGGCGCGCCGAGAACAGCCAGCGGCGGCCGCGACTCCGCTCGGCGATGCCGCGCGCGGCCGCGTCGTCCGCGCAGGCGATCGCGACGTCGTCGCCCTGCTGGCGTGCGACGATGCGCGCCTTCGCCGCGACGTAGCCCGCGAAGTCGCCGTGCCGATCGAGGTGGTCGGGTGTGACGTTCAGGATCACCGCGGCGCGCGGGCGGAACGCGTCGACGGCTTCGAGTTGGAAGGACGAGACCTCGAGTACCGCGACGTCGAGCGGGCGGCCGACCAGCTCGAGTGCGGGACGACCGATGTTGCCGGCCGCTTCCGCGCGCAGGCCCGCGGCGACCAGCATCCGCGCACACAGTTCGGTGGTCGTCGTCTTGCCGTTGGTGCCGGTGATCGCGACGACCGGAACCGCGAGCGAGCGGAACGCGATCTCGACGTCGCCGAGCGCACGCCGCGCCGATGCGAAACGCGCGGCGGGCACGCCTGGGCTCGGCACCACCAGGTCGAATGCAGCGGGATCCGGGAACGGCTCGCCGAGGCGCAACTCGACGTGGCCGCGCAACGCGTCGAGACCGTCGATGGTGCCGGGCGCGCGCTCGTCCGCCGCGACCACTTCCGCGCCGCGCGCAGCCAGGAAGTGCGCGGCGCTGCGACCCGAGCGACCGAGGCCGAGCACTAGGACGCGCTGCCCGCTGAGGTTCTGCATCAGCGCAGCTTCAGCGAGGAAAGGGCGACCAGGCCGAGGATCGCCGAAACGATCCAGAAGCGGATCACGATCGTCTGCTCGTGCCAGCCCAATTTCTCGAAGTGGTGGTGGATCGGGGCCATCAGGAAGACGCGCCTGCCGGTCAACCGGAACCAGCTGACCTGGATCATCACCGAGAGCGTCTCGATCACGAAGATTCCGCCGACGACGCCGAGCAGGATCTCCTGGCGGATCAGCACTGCGATCGTGCCGAGCGCGCCGCCGAGCGCCAGCGAGCCGACGTCGCCCATGAACAGGTTGGCCGGATACGCGTTGAACCACAGGAACGCGAGACCTCCGCCGACCATGGCGCCGCAGAAGATCGGGAGCTGGTCGGCGCCGGCGACGAACTTGATGGCGAGGTAGTCGGCGATGCGCGCGTGGCCGGCGGCGTACGAGAGCAGCAGGAAGGTACCGGCGGTGATCATCACCGGGCCGATTGCGAGACCGTCGAGGCCGTCGGTCAGATTCACGCCGTTGCTCGTGCCCACGATCACGATCACGGCGAGCGGGATGTAGAGCACGCCGAGGTTGGGCGTGAAGTCCTTGAAGAACGGGACCGACAGCTCCTTGTCGAAACTCGGATCCGTGTAGATTGCGACCGACACCAGTGTGGCGATGACGATCTGCCCGAGCATCTTCGCGCGCGCCGAGAGACCCGCCTCGTTCCGCTTGCGCGTGACCTTCTGGTAATCGTCGATGAAGCCGAGCGTGCCGTAGGCGACCGTCACGCCGACTACGATCCAGACGAGTCGGTTTTCGAGGTTTGCCCAGAGCAGCACCGAGATCAGCAGCGAGAGCAGGATCAACAGCCCGCCCATCGTGGGCGTGCCGGCCTTCGACTGATGCGCCGGGCCGATCTGGCGGATCGGCTGGCCCGCTCGCAACTTCGCCAGCGCGCGAATCAGCGCCGGGCCGACCAGGAACGCGATGAAGAGCGCCGTGAGCGACGCCGCAGCGGTGCGGAACGTGACGTAGCGCACCACGTTCAGGCCGCCGACCTCGGGCGACATCGCGTAGAGCAGGTGGTAGAGCATCTAGCGGCCCGTTTCGGGCGCGGCAGCACCGGCTTCCGCGGGCCGCGAGAGCGCTTGCACCACGCGCTCCATCTTCATGGAGCGAGAACCCTTGACGAGCACCCAGTCGCTGCCGCGCAGCAACGCGCGCACGCGCGCGGCGAGATCCTCGTGATCGCGACCCGTGATGACGTGCTCGCGCGGCATGCCGCCCTCGATGGCGCCCGCCACGACGTCGCAAGCGTGCTGGCCGAGCGCGAACACGAAGTCGATGCCCAACTCGGCGGCGAGGCGGCCGGCGCCGCGGTGTGCGTCGCGTGCGGTCGCGCCGAGTTCGCCCATGTCGCCGAGCACGGCGAGACCGCGACTCGTGCCCTTGAGTTCCGCAAGCGAGCGCAGCGCGACTTCCATCGACTGCGGGTTCGCGTTGTAGGTGTCGTTCAGCAGGATCACGTTGCGCGGCAGCGCCACGGGCTCCAGGCGGCCGCTCAGAGGTCGGTAGTCTTCGAGACCCGCGCCGACGTCGTCGAGCGACGCGCCCGCCGCGAGCGCGGCGGCTGCGGCGGCGAGCGCGTTCAGCACGGGGATCTTTCCGACGCCGGCGACGCGCACCGATGTCCGCCCGTCCGGCGTGATCAACTCGAAGGCGCAGCCGCGCTCGCCGAGCGCGATGGCGTGCTCGGCACGTACGTCGGCGCCCCCTTCGCGACCGAAGGTGAACGGGCGCGCCTTGGTGCGCGCGAGTTGCGCGACGACGCGTGCGTCGTCGAAGTTCGCGACCGCGACGGCGTCCTCGCCGAGCGCCTCGAAGAGCGCCCCCTTTTCGCGCGCGATTGCGTCCTGCGAGCCCAGGTTCTCGATGTGCGCGGTGCCGATGTTGGTGATGACGCCGACCGTCGGTCGCGCGATCGCCGCGAGCGGCGCGGTCTCCCCCGCGTGGTTCATGCCGATCTCGATCACCGCGCTGCGCTGCGATTCGTCGCGGCGCAGCAGCGTGAGCGGAAGACCGTATTGGTTGTTGAGGTTGCCCTCGGTCTTCAGACAGGGCGCGCGCACCG
>JAGSPS010000001.1 GCA_018262315.1 Deltaproteobacteria bacterium
TCGCCAACTCCGGCTTCAGCCGCGCGGACGCGCAGGCCTGGCTCTACGAGCACGCGCGCGTGCCGGTCGAGCGCATCGGCGCGAAGAAGCTCGAAGAGGCCAGCGGCTGGGGCGGCTGGGCCGCCGAGCTGGCGGGCTGGGGCGGCCGGATCCCGATCGCCCGCGCGCCCGAGGAGATCCGCATCCTGGTGGCGGGCGGACCCGGCAAGCACTCGGCGTGGATCCCCACCTTCGGGCCGACCTACAGCCAGACCCGGCCGATCGCCGTTCCGGCTCGTACACCCGCGCAGCGGCCGGCGGCGCCGATCGCTGTCCGCGCGCCCGCCGTCGAGATCCGCGCGCGAGACGTCACGGCCGCGCCCGGCCCCGATCGCGTCGAGCAGGTCGTGGTCGTCGGCGGCGGCCCCGCCGGCTACACCGCAGCGTTGTACGCGGCGCGGGCGAAGCTCGCGCCGCTGGTCGTCGAAGGCCTCCATCCGGGCGGCCTGATCCAGGAGACGACCGACGTCGAGAACTTCCCGGGCTACCCGAAGGGCGTGCTCGGACCGCAGCTCGCCCGCGATCTGCGCGACCAGGCGGAGCGCTTCGGCGCGCGCTTCCTCGGCGGTGCAGTCGAGGCGTTCGAGCTGTCGCGCGCGTCGGGCGGCGAGCACCGCCTCCGGGTCGGCGCCCTCGTGCTGCGGGCCAGGACCGTGATCCTCGCGATGGGCGCCCGGCCGAAGACGCTCGGGATCCCCGGCGAGGAGGAACTGCGCAACCGCGGCGTCGCGTGGTGCGCGGTATGCGACGCACCGCTCTTCGCCGGCAAGGACACCCTCGTCGTCGGCGGTGGCGACTCGGCGATGGAAGAGGCGCTCGGGCTGGCGCGACACGCGAGGAGCGTCACCATCGTACACAGGCGCGAGTCGTTCCGCGCCTCCCCCATCCTGCTCGAGCGGGTGCGCGGGGCCGAACGCGTCCAGATCCTCACCCCGTGGATCGTCGAGGCGTTCCTGGCCGGCGACGATGGCGCGCTCGCGCGCGCCCGGCTGCGCCGCGCCGACGGCGGCGCGCGCCGCGAGCTGGCCGTCCAGGGTGCCTTCGTCGCAGTCGGGCATCGGCCGCTTTCGGAGGCCGTGCGCGGCCAGCTGGAGACCGACGCCGACGGTTACGTGCGCTGCGCGAACGCCACCCGCGAGACGAGCCTCCCCGGCGTCTTCGCGTGTGGCGACCTCGTTGACGCCCGCTACCGCCAGGCGGTGACGGCGTCGGCGTCGGGCTGCGAAGCGGCGCTCGACGCCCAGCATTATCTCGACGCGGTCGGCGGGTGAGCGGGCGATGAGCGCGCTGCACGGCCTGCGCATCCTCGATCTCACCCGGCTGCTTCCGGGCGGATTCCTCACGCAGCTCTTCGCCGACCTCGGCGCCGACGTCGTCAAGGTGGAGGACACCGGCGCCGGCGACTACCTGCGCTGGTCGCAACCCACGTATGACGGTCCGGACGACAGCGCGCGCTCGGCCGCCTTCCTGTGGCTGAACCGCGGCAAGCGTTCGATCCGCGTGGACCTGAAACAGGAACAGGGCAGGGAGCTGCTGCTCGAACTCGCGCGCGGCGCCGATGTGCTCGTCGAGTCCTTCCGCCCCGGCGTGCTCGACCGGCTCGGTCTCGGCTGGGAGGTTCTCGCGGCCGCGAACCGGCGGCTGGTCCTCTGCTCGATCAGCGGTTACGGGCAGGGCGCGGCGGTGCGCGAGCGCTCCGGTCACGACATCAACTACCTCGCGCTCTCGGGCCTCAGCGCGCTGACCGGCGCCGCCGGCGGGCCGCCGGCCGCGTCGGCCGGGCAGTTCGCGGACATCGGGGTCGCGCTGCTCGGGGCGTTCGGCGTGCTCGCCGCGCTGCGCGAGCGCGACGTCTCCGGTGTCGGTCAACACGTTGACGTGTCACTCTTCGACGCGTCGCTACTCTGGCTCGGCCTGCTGGTCGCCAAGCAGCTCTGCGACGGCGAGCCCGTCCGGCGCGGCGTGACCGAGCGGGCCGTCTGCTATCGCCTCTACGCCTGCGCGGACGGACACGTCGCGCTGGCCGCTCTCGAGCCGAAGTTCTGGCAGGCGTTCTGCCGTGGCGTGCAGCGCGAGGACCTGTTCGCACACCAGTGGGACGCCGAAGGCTCCGAGGCCCACGCCGCGCTGGCGCGGCTCTTCGCTACCCGCACGCGCGCGCAGTGGCAGGCCTTTGCGAGTGAACACGATTGCTGCCTCGAGCCGGTGCTCGAGCTCGACGAAGCGCTCGCCTCCCCGCTCGCGCGCGACCGCGGGATCCTCGCGACGCTCGAGCAGCCCGGCGTCGAGCGGGCGATCCGCCAGCTCGCCTCGCCGTTCCGGCTGTCGCGCACCCCGCCGCGGGCGAAGGGCCCGGCGCCGGGCCTCGGCGAGCACACGCGCGAGATCCTCGCCGCGCTGGGACGCACCAAGGAGGCGATCGAGATGCTCGAGCAGACCGGTGCGATCGCCGGGCCGCACCCTCAGGGCGCCCGCGGGAGCTTCCTCTCGTGAGCGCGGCGTCGCTCGACGCGCCTGGCGATCGCCCTGAGGCGCTCCAGGCCCGCACGCTGTGCGAGGCCTTCCAGCGGACCGCCGCGCGCTGGGCCGCGCAGCCCGCGCTGCGCGCCTACGGCTCCGACGCGAGCTGGAGCTGGGCGCAGTACGCGGCGGCCGTCCGGCGCCGCGCCGCCGGACTCGCCGCACTCGGCGTGAAGCGCGGCGACACGATCGGCTTTCTGCTCTCCAACCGGCCGGACTTCAACCTGACCGACGCCGCTGCGATGCATCTCGGCGCCATCTGCTGGTCGATCTACGCGACCGCCGCCCCCGAGCAGATGGAGCACATGCTGCGCAATGCGCGGAGCCGGATCGTCGTCACCGAGCAGGAGCTGCTGGGCCGCCTGCTCGCGGTGCGCGGGAGCGCGCCCGAGTTGGAGCAGGTGGTCGTCGTCGACGGCGCCGCGTGCGACGGGTTGATCTCGCTCGAAGACCTGGAGGCGCGCGGCGACCGCGGCTTCGATTTCGAGGCCGCCTGGCGCGCCGTCCGGCCCGACGACGTCCTCTGCCTGATCTACAGCTCCGGGACCACCGGCCCCTCCAAGGGCGTCGAGCTCACGCACCACAACATGCTGAGCCAGCTGCGCGCCTTTGACGCGGTGTATCCGATCGCGCCGGGCGGGCGCTGCATCAGCTTCCTGCCGAGCGCGCACGTCGCGGACCGCTGGTGTACGCACTACAGCTCGATGGTGTATGGCTCGACGGTGCACTGCCTCACGGATACCAAGAAGCTCTTCGCGTACACGGCGCAGGTCCGGCCGACCGTCTGGGGCGGCGTGCCGCGGATCTGGGAAAAGCTCAAGGTCGCGCTCGACGGAATGCTCGCGGGCGAAGCCGACCCGCAGCGGCGCGCCGTCATGCAGGAAGCGGTCGCGACGGGCCTCGAGCGGGTCCGGGCCCGGCGCGCGGGCGCGGTGCCCGACGAACTCGAGCGCCGCTGGCGCGAGGCGGACGCGCGGGTCTTCGCGCGGATCCGCGCCGCGCTCGGCGTCGACGAGGTCGAGGCATTCGCGGTGGGCTCCGCGCCGACGCCGCCGCACATCCTCGACTTCTTCGCAGCGATCGGCATCGAGATCGCCGAGATGTGGGGCCTCACCGAGTGCTCGTCCAACGCGGCGATCAACCCGCCGGGCGCGCTCCGGCCGGGCACGGTCGGCAAGCCGCTGCCGGGCATCGAGCTGCGGCTCGCGCCCGACGGCGAGATCCTGCTGCGCGGTCCCGTCGTCATGAAGGGCTACCGCGGCGAGCCCGAGAAGACCGCCGAGACGATCGACGCCGACGGCTGGCTACACACAGGAGATGTCGGAACGGTCGACGCGGACGGCTACCTGCGGATCATCGACCGCAAGAAGGAACTCCTGATCAACTCGGCCGGCAAGAACATGTCGCCGATCGCGATCGAGTCCGCGATCAAGGGGGCGTCCTCGCTGATCGGCCAGGCGGTCGCCATCGGCGACGCCCGCCCGTACGTCGTGGCGCTGATCGCGCTCGACCCGGACGTGGCGGCCGGCCGCGCGCACGACGATCCGGAGATCGTCCGGGAGGTGAGGGAGGCGATCGAGCGCGGCAACCAACGGCTCGCTCGCGTCGAGCAGGTCAAGCGCTTCCACGTCGTGGCCGAGACCTGGGAGCCCGGCGGCCCGTGCCTCACGCCGACCTCGAAGCTCAAGCGCAAGCCGATCGCGGCGCGCTACGCGAGCGAGATCGAGGCGCTCTACGCGGCGGCGCCCGCGTGAGCGGGGAGGGGATCAGCCTCGTCACCGGCGCCACGGGCTTCGTGGGCGGTCACCTCGTCGCGCGCCTCGTGGAGTCCGGGGCGCGCGTGCGGGCGGCGGCGCTGCCGCGGGAGGACGCCGCGCCGCTCGCGGCGTTCGGCGTCGAGATCGCGCGCGCCGACCTCACGGAGCCCGGGACGCTGCCGCCGCTCTTCGCCGGACCGGTGGAGCGCGTCTTCCACCTCGGCGCCATCTGCAACTTCTCGACGCCCTACGCCGTGCTGCGACGCGTGAACGTCGAGGGAACCGAGCGGCTCAGCGGCCTGGCGTTGCAGGCCGGGGTGCGGGTGTTCGTGCACGTGAGTTCGACCAGCGTGTACGGGCGGTACCGCGGAGCGCCGTTCGTCGAGGACGCTCCGCGCGAGCCCCAGGACGACTACGGGCGCAGCAAGCGCGACGGCGAGGACGTCGTCTGGCGGCGCATCGCGGAGGGGCTTCGGGCCGTCGTGCTTCGACCCTGCACGGTGTACGGTCCCGGCTGCACCGATGGCGCCGGCAAGGCGTTCTCGCGCCCCGGCTCGCTCGCGGCGATCCCGGGCGACGGGAAGCAGCGGCTCTCGAACGTGCGCGTCGAGGACGTCGCCGGCGCGGCGCTGCACCTGGCGGCGTGCGACGAGGCGCTGGGGCGGGCCTTCAACGTGGTCGACGGCAGCCACCCGACGCTGGGGGAGGCGCTCACGCTCGCGGCGTCAGCGTTCGACACCAGGCCGCCGCGCCTCCATCTGCCGCTGCCGCTGATCGCGCTGGCGGCCCGCGCGCAGGGCTGGGCGGCGCGCCGCGCGGGCCGGATTCCGGATCTCGAGCTCGACGCCGTCCGCTACCTCGGCGGCGACTACATCGTCGACGGCACGCGCCTCGCAAAGAGCGGCTACCGGCTGCTCCATCCCGATTTCGCGGAATCGATGCGTGATCTCGGCCGGCGCCATCGGGCGTGCGGCCGCGCGTGACCTACACAACAAGAAGGTGCACTCGATGCAGGTCGTGATCATCACCGGGGTGGCTCAGGGAATGGGTCGCGAGGTCGCGCTCCGCCTGGCGGCGGCGGGCGACGCGGTCGCAGGCTTCGACGTCGACGCCGCGGGCATCGAGTCGCTGCGGGCAGACCTCGCGGCGCGCGGCAGCGACTGTCTGCTGACGACCCTCGACGTCTGCGACCGCCCCGGAATCCTGGCGTTTCGCGACGCGGTGCTGCGCCGCTGGGGTCGCGCGGACGTGGTGCTCTCGAACGTGGGGATCGGGTTCTTCGGCCCGTTCGAGGAGGTCGACCTCGAGAAGGCCAGCCGCTGTCTCGAAATCAACGTGATGGGCACGGCGGCGATCCTCCAGGCATTCCTCCCGAGCATGCGCGAGCGGCGATCCGGAAAGCTCGTGGCCGTCTCGTCGCTGGTAGGACAGATCCCGTTCCCGTTCGAGTCGATCTACTCCGCGAGCAAATTCGCGGTGGAGGGCCTGGTGCTCTCGCTGCGCTACGAGGTCGAGCGCTTCGGGATCCAGGTGGCGCTGATCGAGCCGGCGCAGGTCTCCACCCGCTTCGCGGCCAAGATCCACACGCTGCCGCCCGAGGGCTCGCCGTACCGCGAGCGCGTCCGCCGCTTCATCGTCCGCGACGAGGAGCTGATCCAGACCGCGCTGGATCCGGCGGCGGCGGCGGAGCAGATCCTGCGCGTGCTGCGCGCGCCGAAGCCGAGGCTCCACAACACGGTCGACGCGAAGAGCCGCTTCTTCCTGGCGCTGAACCGATTCTTGCCGACACGGCTTCGCGACGAGATCCTGCTGCGTCAGATGAACATCCGCTGAGGGGATCCTCGGCGGCCGCCACGCGCTGCTGCCGAACGCCGCAGCGCTCGGAGAACGCGATGAACGCCCGGACGGATCGGACGGACACGCCCGCGATCAAGTTGACGTCCTTCTCGCACGGCGGCGGCTGCGGCTGCAAGATCGCCCCCGGCGTGCTGGGCGAGATCCTGAAGGGCTCGCACGGACTCATCCCGCCGCAACTGATGATCGGCTTCGAGACTTCCGACGACGCCGCCGTGTACAAGCTGAGCGACACGCAGGCGCTGATCGCCACCACCGACTTCTTCATGCCGATCGTCGATGATCCGTTCGACTTCGGCCGCATCGCCGCCACCAACGCGCTCTCCGACGTGTACGCGATGGGCGGCACGCCGATCCTGGCGCTGGCGCTGCTCGGCATGCCGATCGACCGGCTGCCGCTGGAGGCGATCCGCCGCATCGTCGAGGGCGGGGCATCGGTGTGCACGGCCGCGGGCATCCCGATCGCCGGCGGGCACACGATCGACTCGGTCGAGCCGATCTACGGGCTGGTGGCGATGGGCCTGGTCCATCCGGGCAGGGTCAAGAGGAACTCCGACGCCGTGCCCGGCGACGTGCTGATCCTCGGCAAGCCGCTCGGCGTGGGCGTCTTCTCGGCGGCGCTGAAGAAGGACGCGCTGGATGCCGCCGGCTACGCCGAGATGATCGCCAGCACGACCCGGCTGAACACGCCGGGCCGACTGCTGGCCGAAATGGACGCGGTGCACGCGCTCACCGACGTGACCGGCTTCGGTCTGCTCGGCCACCTGAACGAGATCTGCCGCGGCAGCCGGCTGGCCGCCTCGCTGGAGATGGCGCGCGTGCCCATGCTGCCCGGCGTGCTGTCGCTGGCCGCACAGGGCTTCGTCACGGGCGCCTCGGGCCGCAATTGGTCCAGCTACGGGAACGACGTCACGCTGCAGGAAACGACCGACGTGCAAAAAGCGCTGCTGACCGACCCGCAGACCTCCGGCGGCCTGCTGGTCGCGTGCGCGCCAGCAGCCGTCGACGCGGTGCTGGACGTGTTCCACGCCGAGGGCTTCGACCGCGCCGCCGCGATCGGCGAGCTCCACGCCGGCACCGGCATCCGCGTTCGCTGACCCGCGGTGCCGGGCGTCAAGTTTTCGGTTCTGTCAAGTTGTTCGAACGAGTCGGCGGCGCGGGTTCCGTGAAGCGCGCCGGCTGCGGCCCGCCGCGATTGCTCGACCACCCGCGTGGCGGCCTCAGACTCCGAAGTCCCAGGACTCGCCGTTCCGGTAGCGCTTGAGCACGTTCTTCGCGATCAGGATTCGGTGTACCTCGTCGGGTCCGTCGGCCAGGCGCAGGGTTCGCGCGCCGCGGTACATGCCCTCGAGCGGTGTCTCGCTCGAGACGCCGAGCGCCCCGTGCACCTGGATGGCGCGGTCCACCACGCGGTGCATGGCGTTCGGCACGAAGATCTTGATGGCCGAGATGTCGGTACGCGCGTCGAGGCCGTTCTCCATCAGCTCCGCGCAGCGGATCGTCATCAGGCGCGAGGCCTGGATGTCCATGTAGGAGTCGGCGATGAAGCCCTGGATGAACTGCTTCTCCGCGAGCGGGCCTCCGTGCACCTCCCGATCGAGCGCGCGCCGCACCATCATGTCGAAGGCGCGCCACATCTGACCGATGCAGTTCATGCAGTGGTAGACGCGCCCGGCGCCGAGGCGATCCTGGGCGGCCTGGTGCCCCGAGCCCTCGCGGCCGAGGCGGTTCTCGTAGGGAACCCGGCAGTTCTCGAAGATGATCTCGCCGTGGTGGCCGTGCTCCTGGCCCCACACCGGAACGCTGCGGATGTAGTTGAAGCCGGGCGTGTCCGTCGGGACGATGATCTGCGTCATGCGTCCGTTGACGTCGGCGTCGCCGGCGTCCTCGGTGCGGCACATCACGATCGCGAAGTCGGCGCGCTTGGCGTTCGACGAGAACCACTTGTGGCCGTTGATCACCCACTCGTTGCCCTCGCGCACGGCGCGGGTCTTCAGCGAGCGCGGGTCGGAGCCCGGCGAGTCGGGCTCGGTCATCGCGAAACAGCTCTGCATCGTGCCGGCCACGAGCGGCTCGAGCCACTTCTTCTTCTGCTCGGGGGTGCCGTATTTGACGAGGATCTTCTGGTTGCCCGAATTGGGCGCGAGGATCCCGAAGATCGGGTTCGAGTAGGGGCTCCAGGCAAGGATCTCGTTCATGTAGGCGAGCTTCAGGAAGCCGATGCCCATCCCGCCGTACTCCTCGGGGAGATGCGGCGCCCACAGACCGCGCTCCTTCACCATCGCGATCAGCGCGGCCCAGCGCTTGCCCGTCTCCGGGTCCCCGCGCCGCATCAGGAAGTGTTCGTTGGGGATGATGTGCTCGGCGACGATCTCTGCGGTCAGCAGGCGGATCTGGTTGGTCGCGTCGTCGAGGGTCGGGATCGGGGCGATCTGCATGGGGTTCTCGTCGGTGAGGGTTTAGGAGCGCGGGTCGGCCGGAGCCCGAGCAGCCGCGTGGAGGCTGCGCCGGGGCGGTCCCTGCCGCAGTGTTTGAACTATCGGCGCGAGCACTGCAAGCTCGGGCGCGACCAGGGGGACGGACGCCCATGACCACCTCGGCACCGGAATCGCGCGGGCCGCAGGACGAGCCCGGCTTCGACGCGGACGCACTGCGCGCCCGTTACCGCGAGGAGCGCGACAAGCGGCTGCGCGACGACGGCAACGCGCAGTACGTCGAGGTGAAGGGCCGCTTTGCCCACTACCTCGACGATCCCTACGTGGAGCCGGGCTTCACGCGCGCTCCGCTCACGGACGAGGTCGAGGTGGTGGTGATCGGCGGCGGCTTCGGCGGTCTGCTGGCGGGCGCGCGGCTGCGCCAGGCGGGCGTCGAGGAGATCCGCATGATCGACCCGGCGGGGGACTTCGGCGGCACCTGGTACTGGAACCGCTACCCGGGCATCGCCTGCGACATCGAGTCCTACACCTATCTGCCGCTGCTCGAAGAGCTCGGCTACATGCCGAAAGAGAAATACTCCTACGGCCCCGAGATCCTCGAGCACAGCCAGCACATCGCCAGGCACTTCGATCTCTATCGCGACGCGCTGTTCCAGACCCGCGTCGAGGAGCTGCGCTGGGACGATGCTGCGTCGCGCTGGATCCTCTCGACCAACCACGGCGACCGCATCCGGGCGCACTATGTGTGCCTCGCGACCGGCCCGCTGAACCGGCCGAAGCTGCCGGGCATTCCCGGCATCGAGAACTTCGCGGGACACTCCTTCCACGCCAGCCGCTGGGACTACCGCTACACCGGCGGCGACTCGAACGGCGGTCTCACGGGCCTGCGCGGGAAGCGCGTCGGCATCATCGGTACCGGTGCGACGGCGGTGCAGTGCGTGCCGCACCTGGGCGAGTGGGCCGACCAGCTCTACGTGTTCCAGCGTACGCCGTCGTCGATCGACGTGAAGAACAACCCGACGACCGACCTCGCGTGGGCCGCCGCGCAGCAGCCGGGCTGGCACCAGAAGCGCATGGACAACTTCAACTCCCTGGTGTCGGGCATCCCCCAGGCCGAGGACCTGGTGCACGACGGCTGGACCGACCTGATCGGGAAGCTCCTCGTCGGCATCCGCGACGGACGCAGTGGCGACCTCTCGGCTGCCGGCATTGCCCGCGCGGTCGAGCTGGCGGACTTCGAGAAGATGGAGGAGATCCGCGCGCGCGTGGAGTCGGTCGTCGAGGACCCGGCGACCGCCGCGGCGCTGAAGCCCTACTACCGGCAGTTCTGCAAACGCCCCTGCTTCCACAACGAGTACCTCGAGACCTTCAACCGGCCGAACGTCACGCTGGTAGACACCAAAGGGAAGGGCGTCGAGCGCATCACCGGGAAGAGCGTCGTCGTCGGCGGCCGCGAGTACGAGGTCGACTGCCTGATCTACGCGAGCGGCTTCGAGGTCGGCACCGACTACTCGCGCCGCGCGGGCTTCCAGCTCCACGGCCGCGACGGCACGAGCCTCAGCGAGAAGTGGGCGGGCGGCGTGCGGACGCTCCACGGCATGCACGTGCACGGCTTCCCGAACTGCTTCCTCATGAGCAACCCGCAGGCGGGCTTCACGGCGAGCTACCCGCACATGTTGAACGAGCAGGCGAAGCACCTGGCGTACATCATCCGCAAGGGGATCGACGAGCAGTGGCACGTGCTCGAGGTGACGCCCGAGGCGGAGCAGGCGTGGGTCGACCAATGCCTCGCCAGGGCGCGCAACGTCGGCGACTTCTTCGAGAACTGCACGCCCGGCTACTACAACAACGAGGGCAAGCTCGGCGAGCGCAGCGCGCAGGACGGCTTCTACGGCGGCGGCTCCGTCGAGTTCATCGGGATCCTCGAGGCCTGGCGCGCCACCGACGCGCTCGAAGGCCTGGAGCGCCGCTAGCTGCGCGACGATGCCCTCGCAAGCGCTGCCAGGCCGCCGCGCGTCACTCCTGCACGCGGGCTGCACCTCTCCGTTGCGCGCTGGGTCGTGCGTGCGCGAAGCGAAGCGCGCGCAGCGTAAGGCAGGCGACAGCGACGACTCGGAACGTGGGTAAACTTCCCCGCCCGTTGATGCCGAAGCGGAGATTGACCCGACCGCGACACGGGAGGACGCCCATGCAACTTCGATTCCCCGGAACGCTGACGCTCGTCATGCTGCTCGCTGGTTTCGCGACCGCGAACGCCTCGACCGTCGTCTTCTTCGACCCCTCCCAGGTTGCGGAGAGCGTTTCGTCCGGGGTCACCTCCGACACCATCAGCAGCAACGGATATCTCTTCACGTACACGCGCGACAAGTTGTTCACCGGTGGCGTCGGGATGACCGAACCGATCGGTCGCGCGGAGCGCGTTTCGTGGCCGGACGGACTGGAAGCGCAGGCTGTGACGGTTCCGCCCCCGGGCGTGACGGACTACAAGGCGCGTATCACCCTCGCGCGGGTCGACGGCGGCGTCTTCGACCTGACCGCATTCACGGCCAAGCTGCTCGCCAACACGTCCGGGACCGGCGGCGCCATCGAGATCATGCCCTTGCTGAATGGAGAGGATGGCTTCAGCGATCCGCTCTACTTCGATGCCAGCGGGAATTATGGCAACTCGTTTTCCTACGACGAGTCGGCGAACTACCTGGGCAGTACGGCGTTGCTGAAGGGATTCGACACCTACAAGATCGGACTGTTCGTCGACTTTGCGCTGACCGCTCTCACGCTGGAGGGCGCCCCCGTCCCCGAACCTTCCACCTCCGCCTTGTTGGGCCTGGGAATCGTCGCGCTGCTGGCCGCCCGTTCTCGAAAGTAAAGAAGCCGCGGGAGTCGTGGAAGAGCGCAGCAGCATGTCCTGCCCTTCTTGAGCGACCGCGCGGACCTTCCCTCCGGCTCACTCGGGGTTACCGCGCGGCCGGCCGTGTAAACGCCTGCAGCAGCGCGCTCACTCCCTGCGTCGAGATGCGCACCGCCTCCTCGCGCGTGAGCGAGCCGTCGTACCACTGTTCGAGAACGGCGCGGCCGGCGGCGACGATCATGCGCGCGAGGATCGCCGCCTCGGCTTCGCTCACGCCGGTGACCGTCGCGATGTGCAACTGCCAGGGCGCGACGAGGCGATCGAGGATCCTCCGTCCGAGGCGCGCCACCTCGGGATCGGGACCCCGCGAGTCGAGCAGGTGCCAGGGGCCGGCGCCCTTCGCCTCGATCGTGTCGCACACCGCGTCCACGAAGAGGCGGGCGCCCACCTCCAGACTGCCGGGAATGCTGCGCGCAGCGCTCTCGCCGAAGCGCCGCGTGAGATCCTCCGCGAGATCCTCGAGCACCCCCATGATGAGCGCCTGACGGCTCGGGAAGAAGCGGTAGACGAGCTGGCGCGTGACGCCGGCGGCCGCCGCCACCTCGGCGAACTGCACGGCGTCGATGCCGCGCGCGGTCATGACCTCGCCGGCAGCCCTCAGCAGCTGACGCCGCCGTTCCTCCGCCGAGAGGCGCCGGCCTCCGTCCCGCTTGCTTGACATCTTGTCGCCCACTATTTGACAAGTTGTAACATTGAAGCGACGATGCGCGCCAATGCGGACGGAGGTTGTGCGGTGAAGCTCAAGTCGCGGGGTCTCGGGCGCAAGGAACTGGTGATGGACTTCCGCGAGTACACCGTCGCGCGTGACGGCCCGGAGCTGGTCATCCAGGGAACCATCCACGAGCCCGTACACTGGGACTTCTCGATCCGGCTCTGCGAAGACGATCTGCCCGGCATTGCGCGCGTCGCGCTGCAGCCGCGGATGCTCGGCTGGTTGCTGCGAGCCGCGTTCCGGCGCGACCGCCATGCGCACTGGAGCCAGGACCGGGCAGCGCACCTGGCCGACGCCAGGGCCCGCCGCGAGGCCGCCGACGCAAAATTCTGCGCATCCGCGCAGCCTGCGACCGAGGGCATGCGCAGCGAAGGGGCGCACCGGTGAAGGACTACGACGTGATCGTCGTCGGCGGCGGCATCAACGGACTCACGGCCGCGGCCTATCTGGCGAAGGCCGGCCTGTCGGTGGCGGTCTTCGAGGCGCGTGGCCAGTGCGGCGCGCACTGCGACACCATCGAGCTCGGTCTTCCTGGTTTCCTGCACAGCACCCACGCGGCGTGGCTGGTTCCTGCGATGAGCCCGGCGATGGCCGACCTCGAACTCGAACACTACGGGCTCGACCTCTACGGCACGGACGTGTTGTTCGCCAAGACCTTCCGGAACGGAAAGAACGTGGTGCAGGCGCTGGACCCGGCCGTGACGCAGGAGAGTTTGTCCCGGATCTCGAGTCGCGACGCAAAGACGCAGGCGACGATCACGCAATACCTGGGGGAACACGCGCTCGATGCGCTCGAGATCAACCAGCAGATGCTCTTCAGCGCGCCGAATGCGCGTTTGCTCGACCGCCTCGCGGCGTTCCAGGGAGGATTGCTCGAGCGGCTCGGCATCGCCCTCAGCGGCGACGATCTGCAGCGGATGACCGGCTTCGAGGTCTTCGAGATGCTCTACGAATCCGAGGAGGTCCGCACCACACCGGCGGCGCTGGGCGAGTTCACCGGGCAGTGGCCGCTGCACCGGCGGGTGGGGTCGCTCGCGCTGAACCTCGGCGCCCTGTCGTTGATGCCGGTCCACACGGCGCGAGGCGGGTCGCACGCGCTCACGCACGCGCTGGTGCGCTGCTTCGTCGCGCATGGCGGCGACATCTGGAGCACCTGTCCGGTCGAGCGGATCCTGGTGCGAGACGGCCGCGCCCACGGCGTGCGGCTGTCTCCCGATGCGCTGCTGCCGGGCGAAGAGATCCAGGCGCGGGTCGTGATCTCCAACTTGACGCTCGCGCCCACGTTCCTGCAGATGGTTGGAGAAGACGTCATCGGGTCCGCGCGCGCGCGGCAGATCAAGGGCTTCAACTACGACGATCCGCAACTCCTCGGGGTCTACTATGCGCTCCGCGGCGATCCGGAGTTCGCCTCGGCGGCGTACGATCCTGCGGTGCAGCGCTCCTGGGTCGGCTATCTCGGCGGCGAGTCGCTCGACGAGATTCGCTCGGGCCTCGCGCAGGTCGCTTCGGGCGTGATCCCCGACGACATCATGGGCGGCTGGTTCCTTCCCACGCGGGCCGAGCCGTCGCAGGCCCCGCCGGGCTGTCACGTGGGATTCGTCTGGATCAGCGTGCCACCGAGCCCGCGGCGTTGGCGCGGCCGGAGGCTCGACGGTTGGGACGCCTGGCGCACGCTCGCGGAGCCGCTGGCGGAGGCCGTGACGGAGCGGATGGAGGGGTACGCGCCGGGCTTCCGCGACCTCGTCCTCGAACGCCACGTGAATACACCCATGAACCAGCAGGACAGCAATCCGTCGGCGATCCGGGGGAACATGATCGGCGGCAGCGCGATCCCCGAGCAGTACGGGATGAACCGCCCGCTTCCGGGCATCGTCGTCGGCGGCGCCTCGCGCAGCTTCCTGCCGGGGCTCTATCTCTCGAACTCGATTCATCCCTACGGCGCCACGCATCTCGCGACCGGCTACCTGGCTGCGCTGGAAGTGGCCGAAGACCTCGGCCGTCGCGACGCCGAATGGTGGCGCGCAAAGCCGATGATGTGGTTCCTCGAGAACCTGGGTCGCATTCCCTTGAATGCAGGCGTCGCCGAGAAGTGGCAGCGAAAGGCGGGCGCCGGGGTGCCGCGATGACGGCCACAGACACCTACGACGCCATCGTGATCGGCGCCGGGCCCAACGGCCTGGTCTGCGCCGCCTACCTCGCCAAGGCCGGCAAGCGGGTGCTGCTGCTCGAGCGCCGCTTCGAGACCGGCGGCGGCCTCAACACCGACGAGTACTTCGGCTACCGGCTCAACCTGCACGCGATCTATCACATGATGGCCGAGCTGATGCCGGCCCATCGCGATCTCGGCCTCGAAGAGCTCGGCGTGCGCTACCTCCAACCGCCCGTCGCAGCGGCGTTCCCGTTTCGCGACGGGACTTCGCTGCTGCTCTCGCGCGACCCCACGGAAACGGCGAACTCCATCGCCGCCTTCTGCCCTTCCGACGCCGCGGCCTACACGCGGATGTGGGCGGAGTTCACGCCCATCCTCGAGCAGTACCTGATTCCCATGACGTACCGGCTGCCGAATCCCCCCCTCGATCAGATGGTCGAGTTCGGCGAGACGGCCGCCGGCAGGCGTCTCGCTGCGATCTCGGAGCTGAGCTTCGTCGCGATGCTGGACGAGTACGGCTTCGAAGATCCGCGCGTGCGCATGGCTTTGCTGTCGCTGCCGGCGATGTGGGGCCTGCATCTGGGGGATCCCCTCGGCTACCTCTACCCGCTCTATCTGTGCCGCATGCTCTCGGCCAGCCTGGTGAAGGGCGGATCGCACCGGCTCTCCTCGGCCCTCTACCGCTCGCTCCTGCGCAGCGGAGGCCAGGTGCTGGATCAATGTGAAGCGGCGCGCATCGTGCTGCGCGATGGCGCGGCGGTGGGTGTGGAGACCACGGACGGGCGGCGCTTCGAGGCGCGCGCCGTCGTCTCGACCCTCGACCCGGAGCAGACGTTTCTCCGGCTGCTGGACGAGCAGGCGTTGCCCGGCGATCTGGGGCCGGCCGTGCGCGGCTGGGAATGGGAGGAGCGCACGATGTTCGGGCTCCACCTCGGCCTGCACGGCGGTGTCGCGTGGAAGGGAAAAGATTCCCGCATCGCCGACTCGATGATCGTGTTCTGTGGCCTCGAGACCGAGGACGAGCTGCTGGAACACCTGCGTCGTCTCGATGCCGGAGAAGAGCGCGACTGCGCCTGGCTGCACGTCACGGTCCCGACGCGCTTCGACGCAACCATGGCCCCCGCCGGCCAGCAGCTGCTGCGGGCCGAGGCCGTGGTCCGCTACGACGCGCCGTGGCGAGAGCAGGGCGCAGCGTTCGGTGATTCCTGCATCCGCTTGCTGCGAGAATACGCCGACCTCGGCGAGATCGTCTTCCGCCGCGAGACCACGCCGCTCGACATCGAGGCGAAGCTCACGACGATGAAGCGCGGCTCGATCAAGCACGGCGCCTACACACCGCTGCAGATGGGCTACCTGCGTCCGAACGACCTGTGCTCGCGCAGCGAGACGCCGATTCGCGGCCTCTTCGTGGGCGGCGCGTCGACGTATCCCGGCGGCATGATCCTGGGCGCGCCGGGCTTCCTCGCGGCCGGCGTCGTGGGGGACTTTCTCGAAGCGGCTCCCGGCTGATCGCGCCTCGCCGCAGCCGGGGAGGCGCGACCGTCGTTCAGTGGCTCCGCATGTGCTCGAGCAGCGGGGCGCTCGCCTTGCCGTCGACGAGCAGGCCCTGCGCGCGCTGATACTCCTGGATCGCCGTGCGCGTCCTCGGGCCCATCGCGCCGTCGGGAGATCCCGCCGGGAGATAGCCGTGGCGGACCAGTTCGCCCTGGATGTCGTTGACCAGGTCGCTGCGCGTCGCGCTGCCGCGGCGCTGCTCGTAGAGATCGTTCGGCTGGGTCGCTCCGATCTGCGCGACGAGCTTGTTGTGCGCGTCGAGCAGCGCGGCTGCGATCAGCTTACCCTCGGCGGTGTTGCCGTAGCCGCTCACGCCGCCGATGCCCGCGACGCCGCCGCCCCAACCGCCGAGCCCGACGCCGGCGCCGAAGTCGCGCACCTTCGCCGAACCTTCCGAGACGCCCACCTGGACGCCGCTCTGCGCGTCGGTCAGGAACAGCGTCGTCTGGGCCTCTTTGATGCGCATGCTGCCGAGTGCGCCGCCGACGATCGCTCCGCTGCCGCCGCCGATCAAACCGCCGATGGCCGTGCCTAGTGCAGCGCCGCCCGCGTTCGGGTTGGAGAAGATCACGTTGGGCGTCAGCAGGTACTGCGTCGTAATCATCTTGCCGCGGGCCGTCTGCGAGCCCTGCCGCAGCATTCCGCTCTGCCGCAGGTACTCCTCCTGCTCGATGTTGCGCATCGCGGCTCCGCGGTCGACCACCTTGAAGCAACCCGACTGCGACATGATCAGGCGCAGCATCGGAAGCGGGGACGAGAGGCCGAGAGTCTGCAGTCCCGTCAGCGCCTCGGGGCTCGCCTCGACGAGTGCGGCCGTGCCGATCGGACGGCTGCAGCGCACGAGCTGATGGGAAGCGCCCTGGGCGCCCGCGGATCCGCCGGATCCCGTCACCACCGAGCCGCCCTGGCCCAACTGCGGAGTCCCCTGACAGGCAAGTACGGCGAAGGCCAGCACGAATGCCACGCTCGAGCGGGCCGCCGCACCGTTCCCGCGCGGGCGCAGCGCACCCGATCCCGCAAAGAATCCCCAACGCGTCCGCTTCATCGATCCCCCCACCTTCTGTTTCTGTTGCGCAGCGCTGCGATCCGTCTCCGCAGGGTCGTCGCGATCCAGCGATCGCTAACGATCCTTGGCTCCTGCGTCCTTCTTCTCGATCGTGTAGCCGCCGCCGAAGTTCGGCTTCACTTCCGTCTTCGATCCGCCCTCGGTCTCCACCGTATAGCCGCCGCCGAACTTGGGCTGCACCGTGGTGGTGGGGCCGTGCTCCTTCTCGACCGTGTAGCCGCCGCCGAACTTGGGTCGCACCGTCGTTGTTCCAGGGCTCTCGATTTCGTGGACGATCACCGGGTCGGGAAGCGGATCGCGGCGCTTCTTGCCCTCGAGATCGACGATCACGCCGGGCTGGGGCTTGCCCGCCTTGCCGTTTTCAATGGGGACGCCGACCACGACATCCGTCGTCTGGGCACGGGCCGCCGGAGTCGCCCCGAGACCCGCGAGCATCGCTGCGACGAGACCCGCACGGAGCACTAGCGCGCGCATCGAACACCTCCAAGGTTCTGGAGCGCGCACAGGATGGCGCGGATCGGGCGCGAGCGGCAGCCCCCATCCGGGCTCGGTTGCGGTCTTGCGCAGCCGTCCGTCATGCTCGCACCGCATCCATGCGCAAGAACGCTCCTTCGCACCCCCCCCATCCCAGCGAGCCTGTTCGGCTGCTCGTCAGCGATATTGAAGGGCGCATCTATGACCATCCGGATCTGCTGCTCGCCGGCGTCCGCGGCGCGCGGGCCGAGGCGATCGCTGCGGAGGAGTTGATCCCGCTGCCACGCGGCAGCGACCTCTTCACGCTGCCCGGCCGCGCGCCGGTCGGGCTCGATCCGGCGAGCGGCGCGCCGCTCGCCGTGTCGCGTTGGGAAGGCGGCGAGGCGCGCGCGGTGGCGGCGTTCCTCGCGCCGGCGCACACGGCGGGTCATCACGCGGCGTGGCGCACGCGACGAGGCGCACCGGCCTTGCCGCTCTACGCATACACGGCGGTCGGCTGGGGGGACGACCAGTACTGGACCAGTGCGTTCCGCTGCGACGACGACCGCCGTCAGGACCCGTGGCGCTTTTCGCAGCCGCGCATCGAAGCCGGCGTCGCGAAAATGAAGATCGAGCTGCCGCGCAATCGCGTCGTGCGGCAGCTCGAGCGCTGCGCACTCGAGTATGGCTGTCGCGCGGCGCAGAACTTCTTCCTCGGCCGTCACGAGGGGCCGCTGCCGGTGTCGATCGCGTGCAACGCCCAATGCGTCGGCTGTATCTCGCTGCAGCCGGACGGCGCCTTTCGCGCCAGTCACGACCGGCTCGGCATCGCACCGACGCCGCGTGAGGTGGCCGACGCCGCGCTTGCGCACTTCGCGCGCGTGCCGCGCGGCGTGGTGAGCTTCGGGCAGGGCTGCGAGGGCGAGCCGGCGCTCTTCGGCGCGATCCTCGTCGAAGCCACGCGCCGGATCCGTGCTGCGGGCGCGCGCGGCACGATCAATCTCAACACCAACGCCAGTCGCCCCGACGTGGTGCGCGCGCTCTGTGACGCCGGGCTCGACGCGATGCGCGCCAGCCTGAACTCGCCGCGCCCGAAGGTCTACGCCGCCTACTACAATCCGCGCGGCTACTCGTTCGCCGACGTCGAGGAGAGCATCTCGGTCGTCGTGCGCGCGGGCGGGCACGCTTCGCTCAACCTGCTCTGCTTCCCGGGCGTCACCGACACGGACGCCGAACTCGAAGCGCTCACTGGGCTGATCGAACGCACGGGCCTGCAGATGATTCAGCTGCGCAACCTGAATCTCGATCCCGAGCTGTATCGCAAGGTGTTGCCGCGCGGGACGCTCCGGCCCGGTCGGGGCATGCGCTGGTTGCGAGACGCGCTGGCGCGACGCTTCCCCGAAATGCGCTTCGGGTACTTCAATCCCGCCGTTCGCAAGCGCGCTTCGTTCGCGCGCGGCGAAGCGAAGGGTTCGGAGCCTCGCGCACTTCGCCGGGCCGACCGCGCGGTGGATTGCGTCAGCTAGATTGCCGCGATGACGCGACTCCGCGTGCAGTTCATCCACGGTCTCGAGGGCTCGCCCGCGGGCAACAAGTCGCGCGCGCTGGCGGCGGAGTTCGAGGCCATGACGCCCGCGATGGACACGAGCAACTTCGATGCCTGCGTGGCGCTTCACGCCGAGACGGTTCGCCGCTTCGAGCCGGACGTGCTGGTCGGCTCCTCGTTTGGCGGCGCCGTCGCGCTGGCGCTGCTGCAGCGCGAGCAGTGGAGCGGGCCCACGCTGCTGCTCGCCCAGGCGGGGCTGCGGCAGGGGCTGCGCGCCAGGATTCCGCCGGGCGTGCTCGTCTGGCTGGTGCACGCGCGCGGCGACGACGTGGTGCCGATCGCCGACAGTCGCCGTCTCGCGCGCAGCGGATCGCCCGGCTTCGTGCGCCTCTTCGAGGTCGACGACGACCACGCGCTGCACGCGTTCGTTGCGAGCGGGCGCCTGGTTTCGATGGTGCGCGAGCTGGCAGACGCCCGGAACGATGTTGCGGAGGGCGGAAGCGCACCCGGTCGCTTCGAACGCTTCGTCGCGCCGTTTTTCCAGGAACCGACGCTGTGGCCCGTACTCTTCGCGGCCGCCGCGCAAGCGGTGCTGATCGGCGCGGTCGTGTTGGCGTTCGGGCTGCGCTCGCACAACGTGTTCGCGCTCGGCGCGCTGGCGGTCGCGCTCGTGATGAGCGGCGACGTCTTGATCCGTCGCTGGCGCGCCGGCGTTTTCGGGCGAATTGGCTGGACCGTCGTCTCGCTATGGCTGCTCTCGGCGATCAGCGCGCTGCTCGCGACGCGCCTCGATCTCTTCTGATGCGGGGGCCAGGCCGGAGCGCAGCGGCGCTGTTGCTCGTCGCCGCGTACGGCCTTGGTGCGTCGCGCGGATCCGCGCAGGCGCTGCCCGAAGGCTTCCTGCTCGACGCTCCGGGTCTGCGCGTGCTCGCGCCAGCGGATCTCGCTGCACAGCCGCCGCGATTTCCCTTCCCGGTCGGCGAGCGACTCGAGTACGCGGTCTCCTGGTTCGGCGTGCCGGCAGGCGCCGTCGTGATCGAAGTGGCGCGCTTCGTCGAAGCCGAGGGCGCGCGCTACGCGCACGTCGTCGCGACCATACGCACCAACAAGCTCTTCTCGGCCGTCTACGAGGTGGACGACCGCAGCGAGGCGTGGATCGATCTCGACCGCTTCGTCACGGTGCGCACGCGCGCCGTCGAGAAGCACGGGCCCAAGCTCTACGACGAGACGGTCCACTTCGACGCCGCGACACACTTCCTGCACGCCCGGCTCGACAAGCTCCACAAGCGGCAGCGCCGCGACCTCGTCTTCGATTTCGGTCCCTTCGCCTACGACACTTCGGACCTCGTCTACCTGCTGCGCGCGCTGCCGCTGGCCGAGGGCTATGCGGTCGGCGTTCCCACCTACGCCAACCACAAGGTGTTCGAGTTCCGCATCGAGGTGGGTGCGCCGAAGATCGTGTCGAGCAAGGCTTTCGGCACGCAGCTCGCACTCGCGGTTCGGCCCTCCACGCGGCTCGACGGCAAGCTCTACGCCGGCGGCGAGGGCGTCGTGTGGGTGAGTGGTCCGGCGCGCGTGCCGGTGCGACTCGACGGCTGGATCCGTACCGCGCAGAGCAGCTTCCTGGTGCAGGGTCTGCGCGCCGTCCTCACGCGCTACGTCGCGAGCGCCCCGGGGTGGACTCCCGTGCGCGAGCCGGTGGTGGAACCCATCACTGCGATTCCGCCAACGCAGGACGGCGTCCCACACTGGGATCCTCCCCCGGCCGTGCGCGCGGCCCGGGCCGCCTCCGGTGTCGCGCCGCACGACACGACGCAATCACTTCCCACCGAGATCCTGCCCCGTTAGGTGGTATGCTGGCCGGCCGTGCTCGAAGTCACGCTCATTCTCCTCCTCACGCTCTTCGTCGTGTTCGCGATGCGGCTGCTGCGGAACACAGGGCCGGTTTCGCACTGGGTGACGGCCTGGCTGGCGGCCGTCATCGGCGGCGTGATTCCGTTCGAAATGCCGACAGTCCCGCATGTCGAGCTGCTCGCGCAGCCGTTCGGACCACTCTATGCGGCGTTGCTGCTGTCCGGTACGCTGGCGCTCGCGCAGAAGCCGATCCCGCGGTGGTGGCTGCCGGGTGCGCTGGCGTTCGGACTGCTGCGCGTGGCCATGGCGCTGCGCTTCGGCGCGCAGGCCGGGTACGCAATCGGACTCCTCTTTGGGCCGGCCGCCGTTTTCGCCGCCGTGATCGTCGCGTTTCGCATGGCGCGGAGCGGCGAGTCGGGTCTCGCGGAGCGGCTACTCGCACCGGCGCTGGCGGTGCTCGCCGTCACGAGCGCCGTGCATCTCTGGTGGCTCACGGCGGGTCGCCCGGTGCTGCAACTCGTCCCGCTCTGGCTCGCGGTTGCGCCGCTGGTGCTCGCCATCCAGATCCAGGCCACCGGCGACCGGCTGCGCCGCGCGCTGCGTCGCGAGCTCGAGGCACGCGTCGCGGCGCGCACGCGCGAACTGGCTGCGAGCGAGGAGCGCTACCGCATCATCTCCGAACTCGCGTCCGACTTCGCCTTCAAGTTGCGCATCGACCGTAACGGGTTGCTCACGCGCGAGTGGACGGCGGGGGCTTTCGAGACCACGCTCGGTTGGCGCCGCGAGGACATCGACGGCCACGGTTGGCTCCGCCTGCTCGAACCCGGCGCGCGCGAACAGTTGAGCGCGGAGTACCAGAGCATCCAGCCCTGGCAGCCGGTGGTGGTCGAGCGCCGCCTCGTCGGGAAGGACGGCCAGCCGCGCTGGATCCAGTTGCGGCTCGCACGAGTGGAGCTGGATCAGCAGGGCAGCGTCGAGGTGATTGGTTCCGCGCGTGACGTCACCGAGCTGACGCGTGCCGAACAGGAGAGCGAGCGGCTGGCGCGGCAAGTCGAACGAGCCCAGCGGCTGGAGAGCCTCGGCATTCTCGCGGGCGGCATCGCGCACGACTTCAACAATCTGCTCACGGTGATCCGCGGAAGCGCACGGCTCGCGCTCGACGCGCTACCGGCCGATGCGCCGGCGCGACCGCGCGTAGCGCGCATCGCCGAGGCCGCGCAGCACGCTGCGTCGCTCACCGCGCAGATGCTCGCCTACGCGGGGAAGTCGTCGCCGAAGCGAAGCCCTCTCGATCTCGGCGTGCTGGTGGCATCGATGGCCGATCTGCTCCGCGCGTCGCTGCCGGAGAGCTGCGAGTTGGTCGTCGAGCGCGGCAGCGACCTGCTCGCGATCGAGGCCGACGAAAGCGGCATGCAGCAGGTGCTCTTGAACCTCGTGCTCAACGCCTCCGAGGCGCAGGACGGCGCGATCATGCGCATCGTCGTGCGCACCGCCGTGGTGCAGATCTCGCGCGAGGAACTCCGCGATGCGTTCGGCAACGCAGACGTCGCGCCCGGCGACGTCGTCGAACTCAGTGTGAGCGACGACGGCCGCGGAATGGACGCCGCCACCGCTGCACGCATCTTCGAACCGTTCTTCAGCACCAAGTTCTCGGGACGCGGGCTCGGCATGGCGGCGGTGCTCGGCATCGTGCAGGCGCATCGCGGTGCGATCTGCGTCGAGAGCGAGGTGGGGCGCGGCACGCGCGTGCGGGCGCTGTTCCCGCCGAGCCCGCGACGTCCCGAGGCGATCCCGACGCGGCGCGCACCGGCGGCGGCCGCGAACGGCGGAACCGTGCTGCTCGTCGACGATGACGAGGGCATTCTCGAAGTGACGGGCGCGGTGGTGGCGCGCGCGGGCTTTCGCGTGCTCACCGCACGGGGGGGTCGCGAGGCGCTCGATCGCCTGCGCGAAGCGGGTGTCGACGGCGTCGACGCAGTCGTGCTCGATCTCGCGATGCCCGACATGAGCGGCGAGGAAACCTTCCTGCGCCTGCGCGAACTCCGCGGCGACCTGCCCGTGATCCTCGTCACCGGCTACGACGCCGCCTCGCTCGCCGATCGCTTCGCCGCCCGCGGTCTCGCCGCGTTCCTCCACAAACCCTGGGAACCCGAAGACCTGATCGCCACGCTCCGCAAAGTCGTTGACGTGGGGACGTTCCTGGGTCGTTGACTTAGTTGACTTCAGGAACGTCCCCAAGGCAACATGCGCGCCAGGTCGATTGCACGGTGGGAGCTCCCGACCGGGTCGAATCCTGCTGCGACGCGGGCGTCCCGAAGACGCAGCAGGAGCGCGCCTGGACCTCGCCGATCTGGTTCTCGCCTCGGAGCGCCGCAGACTCGCCGTGAAGGTCGCCGATTCGCCGCAGGCCCGATCGTCCACGCGACTCGCGCAACCGCCCGCGACCCGCACGAACTCCGCTTCGCGCGCGGTTTCCACGATCTTCGGCTTCTGCGCGGCGGCGGCGCTCGGCGCGGCGCTCGCCGCGCTCTACGGACACAGCTCTGGTTCCGCGCCCGACGAGCGATGGCAGCTCGCGGCGCGTTACACCGCGCGCTTCTCGTTCTCGATCTTTCTGCCCGTCTTCGTCGCGAGTGCCTGGAACCGGCTCGCGCCGGGCCGTGTCTCGCGTTTCCTCGTGCGACGCCGGCGCGCACTCGGGCTCGCGTTCGCCACCGCGCACACCGTGCACCTCGTCGCGCTCGTCACCTACAACGTCGTCGCCGGGACGCGTCCCGACGTGGCGACGCTCGTCGGGGGTGGCGGCGCCTACCTGATACTGTTCGCGATGGCCGCGACGTCGAACGATGCGTCCGTGCGCCGTCTCGGGCGCAACTGGCTGCGCCTCCACAAGCTCGGCGTGTACTGGCTCTGGTTCGTGTTCGCCTTGAGCTACGCGGGGCGCACCTTCGGTGGCAATCCCGGGTTTGCGCCGTTGTTCGCGGCGGCGCTCGCAGCGCTCGCGCTGCGCGTCGCGGCCGCACGGAAGCACCGCCCGCGGCCCGGCCGATCCACGCCGTAGGCGCCGCGCTCGCTTTCCAGGCACCTCTGCGCGGCAGTCGGGCAGCGATCGGCGCAATTTTCAGCAGATCGTGCGGAAACAGGCGCAACCCGGCTCGATTGCCTACACGCGCGCGGCGGCACGCGCATTGCTCTTGGTCGTTCACGCGGGACGCGATCCCGGGGAGGAACCCATGAGCAAGTGGAATCGTCGGGCGGCTCTGACGGCTGCCCTCGTGTTGTGCGCGCTGCCGGCCTTCGCAGCGGGTGAAGCGACGCCGGACGCGCTCGAGAAGTTCTCGGCCGCCGCATCGGATCTTCGCATCGGTGTCGACACCGTCTGGGTGCTGGTCACGGCGATGCTGGTCTTCTGGATGAACGCCGGCTTCGCGCTCGTCGAGAGCGGGCTGTGCCAGGCAAAGAACACCACCAACATTCTCGCCAAGAACTTCATCGTCTTCGCTGCGTCCACGATCTCGTTCTGGGCGCTCGGTTGGGGCCTGATGTTCGGCGACGGGAATGCGTTCGCCGGGCTGCAGGGGCTGTTCTTCCTGGGCGGCGCCGACAACTCCCCGGCCCTGGGCGAAGCGTACGCGGCGATGAACCCGTTCTCGACGACCGCGTACCAGGGCGTCTACTCGGCGATCAACTGGACCCCCGTTCCGCTCTGGGCGAAGTTCTTCTTCCAGCTCGTGTTCGCGGGAACCTGCGCCACGATCGTGTCGGGCGCCGTCGCCGAGCGCATCAAGTTCGGCTCGTTCCTGGTCTTCAGCTTCCTGCTGGTGGCCTTCGTGTACCCGATCACGGGCCACTGGATCTGGGGCGCCGGTCTGCTCGGCGCCAACAATTTCCGCGATTTCGCGGGCTCGTCGGTCGTCCACTCGGTGGGCGGCTGGGCGGCGCTGGCGGGCATCCTGGTGCTCGGCCCGCGTCTCGGGAAGTACGGCAACGACGGCAAGGTCCACCCGATCCCCGGTCACAGCATGACCTCCGCCGCACTCGGCGTGTTCATCCTGTGGCTCGGCTGGTTCGGTTTCAACCCGGGCTCGACGATGGCCGCGATGAACGGCACCGCGATCGCCCACATCCTCGTGAACACCAACATGGCGGCGGCGACCGGCGCGCTCGGCGCGACCGTTGCGGCCTGGGTGTTGCTGGGCAAACCGGATCTCTCGATGATCCTGAACGGGTGTCTCGCCGGGCTCGTCGCGATCACGGCGCCGTGCGCCTTCGTGTCGATCGGCTCGGGCGCAGTCATCGGCCTCATTGCGGGCGTCATCGCGGTGCTCGCGGTGGTGGGCTTCGACAGGGTCCGGGTCGACGACCCCGTCGGCGCGCTCTCGGTGCACCTGGTGAACGGGATCTGGGGCACGCTGGCTCTCGGCGTCTTCTACGACAACGACGTGGCGACGAACATCGCCGCGTTGGCGACCGGCCTCTCGCGCGGCGCGCAGTTCCTGGTGCAGTTGAAGGGCGTGCTCTACGTGGGCGCCTTCGCCTTCCCCTTCTCGATGCTCTTCTGGTACGCGATCAAGCTGACGATGGGCGTTCGCGTCTCCCGGGAAGAGGAGTTCGAAGGGCTCGACGTCGGCGAACACGGCAACCAGGCCTATCCCGACTTCGCGACGCACGCGAGTTCCTTCGGCGGAACCGGCATGCCGGCGCACGCGGAAGCGCATGCCATCGCAATGGCCCGGACCCCCGCCATGGCAGAGCCGTAGGCGGGAGGAGAACGCAGTCATGAAGAAAATCGAAGCGATCATCAAGCCCTTCAAGCTCGACGAGGTGAAGGCAGCCCTGATGGAAACCGGTGTGCAGGGAATGACGGTGACCGAGACCCGCGGCTTCGGGCGCCAGAAGGGTCACACCGAGCTGTATCGCGGAGCGGAGTACGTGGTCGACCTGATTCCCAAGGTGAAGATCGAGGCCGTCGTTCCCGACGCGCTGCTCGAGAAGGCGGTGATCGCGATCACCCAGTCGGCGCGCACCGGGCGGATCGGCGACGGCAAGATCTTCGTGAGCGACGTCGCCGACGCGGTGCGCATTCGCACCGGCGAGCGATCGGAGGGAGCCATTTCATGATCCCCAGTTCATGATTCCCAACTCATGATTCCCAGTTCATGATTCCGCGCCGCGGCCGCGGACGGCCGCGCGCCAACACGGGTCAGGGGGATTCGAGTGGAAGCGGCGGAGACGGAGGGGGCTACTCGACTCCGAAGCTGGCGAGCGCCGAGCGGACTTCGCCGTGGACCCGGACCTCGTTGCGCTGGGCGTCTTCCGGCCTGGCGTCGAGGACCGGCTTCAAGCGCCCATCCAGCCACAGCGTGAGTGCGTCGCCCTCGAAGAAATAGCCGCCGGAGGTGGCGCGCACCCAGAACAGCCGGCCGTCGCGGAAGTAGTAGGACGACGTGGCCGCGATGCGGCCCGCCTGCGACGCTTCGGTCACCGTCAGCTTCACCGGCGCGTCGTCGCGAAGCCAGAGCCGCAGCCGCCGCGGCTCGAAACCCGCTCGCTCCGGACCGTCGGTGATCTCGCGCATGTCCAGGCGGTCGAGGCGCGCGTCGATCGCGCGCGCCTCGTCGCGCGCCGACTTCGCGCGCGGATCCAGGTTGGGCGGATCGGGATCGGCGTTGCGCGAGGAGACGGAGGGCGTGACCGCTCCGCCCGCGCTAACGCGTTCGAGCTGCACTTCCACCTGCGTCGGATTGCCCGCCGTGAGCACGCGCAGGTCGAAGGGACTCGCGAACCAGACGTCCTCGTCCACGCGGATCCGCACGCGCAGCGCGTAGCTGTGGCTCGACTGGATCGACGCGGGGTCGTAGCTGAGCGAGAACGCGATCGGCACCTGCCCGGGCTCGTCGATCAAGCGCTCGGCGACGAGCGGAGCGGTCACGTTCTCGTCGGTGGCGTCGACGAGTTGCACCTCGACGCGTGCACTCGGCGGCAGCGCGATGCGCTCGCGGTAGGTGATGGTGCCCGCGAGGTTCGCCGGCACGCGCTTGGCCGCGGACTGCGCGCACGCGATCGCGAGCACGGCGAGCAATGCGGACGACAGGGCGACGGGGACCAGTCGGGCGATGGAGACGCGCACGGCGCCGCAGCTTAGCCGAGGCACGCTCTAGCGCAGCGGACCGACGGAACTCACCTCGTAGCGGCGAATCGTCATGCTCCGCACGCCGAGCTCCGCGATGGCGGTCTGGAAGGCGGCCATGTGCGGCGATGCGAAATGCGCGTCGAGCGCCGCTTGCGACTCCCACTCCTCGAAGATCCGGAAGCGGCCGGGGTCGCCGAGGTCTCCCGAGAACACGTATTGCGCGCAGCCGGCTTCCTTGCGGGTTTCTTCCGCCATCCGCAACACGGTGGCAATCGCCGCCGCGCGCCTGGCGGGGTCGATCGCGATCTCTCCGGCGATGACGAGCATGAAGCCTCCGATGACGCCTCAAACGAAGAACAAGAACGTCGCGAGCGCGAAGATCGGGAGCAGGATCGCGGTCGAGTAGGCCATGTAGCCGAAAAAACTGGGCATGCGCACGCCGCTTTCTTCGGCGATCGCCTTCACCATGAAGTTCGGTCCGTTCCCGATGTACGAGTTGGCGCCCATGAAGACGGCGCCGCACGCGATCGCCGCGAGCGTCTCGGCCGCCTTCGTGCCGAGCGCGAGATACTCGGCGAGATAGCGACCTTCGAGTGCGACGCCGTCGAGGCCGCAGGCCGCGGCGGCGAAGGTCAGATAGGTGGGCGCGTTGTCGAGGAAGCTGGAGAGCAGTCCGCTCGCCCAGAAGAATTGCCACGGATCGCGCACCGGCAGGCTCGCGGCGTTCTGGTTGAGAAGCAGCAGCGCGGGCGCCATCGTCACGAAGATCCCCGCGAACAGGACTGCGACCTCGATGATCGGGCCGAATCGGAAGCGGTTCGCGGCGCGCAGGTGGGCCGGCGTGGTCGTGTAGGCGGCCATCGCGATCGCGATCATCGCGGCTTCCTGGAGCCCCGTGAGCCACGGCGCGCCGCCGCTTCCGAGGCCGCTTCCCGACGCATAGATCACCGCCACGATGCCGGCCAGGAAGGCGAAGTTGTGGGCGCCGCCGATGCGCAGCGGCTCGTGTTCGATCAGTTCCTCGAGCAGCGGTTCGGTCGTCTCGGCCTGCTCGCGATTCAGCGCGATCTGGTCCCAGACGTTGAAGACGACGAGCAGCAGGCCGTTCACGAACAGCCACTCCTTCCACAGCCCGAAGGTCCAGCCGAACGGAACGCCCTTCAAGAAGCCGAGGAAGAGCGGCGGGTCGCCGAGCGGCGTGAGCAGCCCGCCGCAGTTCGACACCACGAAGATGAAGAACACCACGACGTGGA
>JAGSPS010000061.1 GCA_018262315.1 Deltaproteobacteria bacterium
AAAGCACTCGAGTAATCCGCCCGTCCTGCCGAGGAGAATGGCCGAAACCGGGAGTGACCTGCGTTCGAGGCGAACGCCGGCGCCCCGCAGACAATCTGCGCGAGGCCGCGACGCTCCGCGGCTCGGGCTCGAAGCAGGGGGGAACCCGTCTCATGGTGCGGCGGAACACAGGTCGGCAGACGGACGTGGTTGGAACGCGGTCGGGCGCAGGGACGCGCGCGATCGTCTGGGCGGCCATCGCGGCGTGGACGTTGGGCGCAACCGGCGCCGGCGCCGCAAGCGTTTCGGAAGTGCGCGTCGGCACCCACGAAGACGGGCACACACGCATCGTCGTCGAGTTGGATGCGCCGGCCGGCTACCGGCTGCAATCGCCGCAGCCGGGCGAACGACCCGAACTGGTCGTCGACCTCGACGCCACCAGCATCCAGCGCGACGTGCCCTCGAAGAGCCGCGTCGTGAAGAAGGTCCACGTCGAGCCGAGCGATGCGGGCTCCACCGTGCACATTTCGCTCGCGACGGGTGACGTCGCGGTCAAGGAGATGCTGCTCGCGAACCCGCCGCGCATCGTGCTCGACCTGAAGGCGCGCGGTCCGCTCCCGAAAGGCGACGCCGATGCAGTCGCCGCCGCCGATGCGTCCGAAGCTGCCGCGAGCGCGGAGCCGGTCGTCGTAGCGCCGCCGCCCACGCCTGCGAAGGTCGAAGTGCCGAAGAGCGAGCCGGTCGCCGTTGCGGCCGCCGAGCCCGCCGACGCCGTCAAGAAGAGCGAAGCGCCCGCGCCGCGCGAGACGACTCCGAAGACGACGCTCACGCTGCCGAGTGCGGCTGCTCCGTCGGAAGCGAAGCGCGACCTGATGCCGCCGCCGCCCACCGCCTCGCAGCCGGACCTGGATCCGACCACGTCGGAGCAGCCGGCCGCGAAGCCCACGCTGATTCCGCCGATCGAGCGCGAGAAGAGCGCCGCTCAGCAGGCGACCGCGCCGAACGCGCCGACGCCCGCTCCGTCCGCGGAAGAGCGCCGCAAGGCGATCACAGCCAAGACCCAGCAGGCGACGCCGAGCAGTGATTCGCTCGTGGATCGCGCGCTGAGCCCCATCGGCCTCGCCGTGATCGGCGGCGTCGTGCTGCTGCTTGCGGTCGTCGTGATGCGCCGCCGCCGCGCCGCCGAAGACGACGATCCGCTCTACACGGTGATGGCGGCCGACGACGCCGGCGCTGGCGTTTCGATGGACGCCGCGTTCCCGGCCGCCGAAGCCGAAGACCGCCCGCCGGTGTTGGCTGCGCTCGGGCCCTATGAGCCGGATGGCTTCGAGGAAGCGTCCGAGCCCACGGTTCGGGTCGGTCCCAGCGGACCGCGTCAGCTCGCCCTGGATAGCGCGTCCGAAGCGAGTGAAGCGACTGCCGCCACGGTGATGGGCGACGAATCGGACTCGATCTTTGGCACTGAGCCGGAGGTCGTAGCCACGCCCGTACCGGTGGCCGTCACGCCGACGCCCGAGCCCACTCCGGTGGCGGCGCAGGTCGGGCAAGTCTCCGCCGAGGTCGAACGACGCGTTGCGGAACTCGAGCGCCGACTCGAACAACTCACCGAGGCGCGCGAGCGACTCGAACGCCAGGTCGCTGCCCAGACCGAAGAGCTGCGCGTGCAGCGCGCGGCGATCGCGCGGACCCAGCGCGTCGTCCGCACGATCGCGAAGACTGAAGACATGGCGACCGAGCCGGTTCCGCGCGCGCCGACCGCGTAGCCACGCTTCGACGCATCAGGGGACCGGCGTGACCGGCCCCGCATGGACGGCACGCACTCCTGGGAGGGCGTGCCGTTTCTGCGTCTGGAGCGCCGCCTGCCGTCTTCACCGATGGCCCGGGCGGGGATTACGCCGATGGCGGCTTGCGGGCTCGACGTCGTCAGGCGCCCTCGCCCCCGCTCGCGATCCGCAGTGCGCCGAGCGCGCCGGCGAATTCGCCGTTCGGCAGGAACACCGGCTCGCGTCCATGGCCGCGCAGGAAGTTGCCGAGCATCTCGGCCAGCGCCGGGTTGCGGCGCAGCGTCGAGCCGCCGAACGCGATGCGCTGTACCTGCGCTGCGGCGCTCTGCGCCGTGCAGACCAGCGAGATGTTCTCGGCGATGAGTCCCATGATGGCGTGCGCGACGTCGGCGCGATCGATCGGCTCGCCGTCGCGCAGGCGTCGCGCGTAATTTCCGAAGTTGGCGGCGGTCAGATCGCCCGCAAGCGGGATGCCGCCAGCGGGATAGATGTCCGAGACGCGCAGGTCGATCTTGCTGCGCGAACCGCGCCGCGCGAGCGACGCGATCTCTTCGAAGTCGCTGGTGCCGAGCAGTCCCGCTGCGAGGCCGATCAGCGTACCGCCACCGAGCGCAGTGCCACCAATGCGCGTCACGGTTGCGCCCTCGACGAGCAGGACCGAGGTGCCCGTGCCGATCGAGACGAGCAGGTAGCGCGCCGCGCGTTTGGCCGCGCGCTCGGCCAGCAGGGCGGCTGCCCCGGCGCCCCACGCCGCGAACTCGTTCACCTGAATCAACTCACCTGGGAGCGCGCGAGCCAACATCGTCGCGCCGCCGCCGGTGAGACCGACGCGTTGCGCGCCGATTGCGACCAGCGTCGCGCGACTCTCGTCCGCGTCCTCGGTTGGAAGCAGCCGGTACTCGATTGCGCCCTCCGGCGTCCGGAGGGCGAGCTTCGCAAGCGTTGCGCCCCAATCGACGCCGATCGCCACGTCCGGAGTGCCAGATGCGGGTTGCAGAGTGGTCAGGGTGGCGGTTCCCATCGCCAGTATCCGGTGATAGCCTTGGCGATCCAACAGGTTGGCCGATGTATACCGCGTTCTTCGGGCTCCGCGAAAAGCCCTTTGCCCTGAGCCCCGACCCGCGCTTCCTCTATTTGTCGGAGGCGCACCGAGAAGCGCTCGCCCATCTGCTCTACGGCATCGAGCAGGGCGAGGGCTTCATCGCCGTCACCGGCGAAGTCGGCACCGGCAAGACGACGCTCTGCCGCACGCTGCTGCGGCGCCTGGGCGGTGAGGTCGAAGTCGCCTTCCTCTTCAATCCCAAGCTGTCCGCGCGGGAGCTGCTCGAATCGATCCTCGTGGAGCTGGGCGTGGAGAAGGACGGTCAGTCGGCCCGCGAGCTGGTCGACGCGCTGAACCACTTCCTGCTCGAGAAGCACGCCGCCGGCAAGCGCGTGCTGCTGATCATCGACGAAGCACAGGGCCTGCTGCCCGAGACGCTCGAACAGATCCGGCTGCTCTCCAATCTCGAAACCGAGAGCACGAAATTGATCCAGATCCTGCTGCTCGGGCAGCCGGAGCTGGATGCGATGCTCGAGTCGCCCGAACTGCGCCAACTCCGCCAGCGCATCGGGGTGCGCTGGCGACTCGCGCCGCTCTCGCGCGACGAGACGTCCAACTACGTCCGCCATCGGCTGCGCGTCTCCGCCGACGCCGCGCGCGATCACATCTTCGCGGACGCCGCGTTCGGCGAAGTGTTCCGCTTCTCGGGCGGCATCCCGCGCCTCGTGAACCTCGTCTGCGATCGCGCGCTGCTCGCCGCCTACGGCGAAAGTGCGCCGCAGATCGGCGCCGGCGCGGTGAGGCACGCCGCGGCGGAGCTGCGCGGCGAACGCGGTGCGAGCGCCGACCGTGCGCCTTCTGCGTGGCCCGCGCTGGCGGCGATGACGCTCGCCGCCGCCCTCGCGCTGCTGTTCGCGTTCGGCGGCCCGCGTGTGGTCGCGCAGCGGCTCGGCCTCGCCGCGCGCGTCGCAGCGCCGGCCGCGGTGACGGAGATCACGCCCGCCGCCGAGCGGGTCGCCGAGGCGCAGGCTACGCCGGTGCCGGAGCCGATCAGCGGGTGGCCACCCGACGTCGCGGCGGCTCCGTTCGCGAACGCGCAGCTCGGCGCGACGGACACCACGGCCGCATCGGCTCCCGCCGAACCGCCGTCGCCGCCGCGCGTCGGCGACCTCGCGCGCGCGCTCGCGCTGCGCTCGCCGGGCGCCACGGCCGCGGCGGCGTACGCGGCGATCCTGCGCGAATGGTCCGTGCCAGCCGACGACCCCGCGCCGGATCTGCTCTCGTTTCCCGAGGTGATCGGCGCTCTCGACGCCCATGGACTCGCAGTGTTTTCGTTCTCGGCTGACGATCTCGACGTGCTGCGCGTGATCGACCATCCGGTGCTGCTCGGAATCGACGCGGCCGACGGCGTGCGGCGCGTCGTTGCACTGCGCCAGCTCAGCGACGGCGAGGCGGAGCTGGAGGGCGTCGTCGAGTCGGGCCCGGTGCGCGTGCCCGTCGACGAGCTGCTGAAGTACTGGCTCGGTGACGCCCACCTGGTGTGGCGCGACTTCGAGCCGTTGCCCGACGTGATCCGTCCCGGCGATGCGGGCGACGGCGTCGCGTGGCTCCAGCGGGCGCTCACCGACGCCGGCTTCTCGCCGGGTTCCGCCTCGGGTCGCTTCGACGCGGCCACCGAAGAAGCCGTGCGCGCGTTCCAGGAAGATCGGCGTCTCGAACCCGACGGCGCCGTCGGTCCGCTGACCAAGATGGCGTTGTATCGCGCAACGGGCCGCTACGCCGTGCCGCACGTCGCGCTCGCCGCCCGTGCCGGAGACGCGGGTTGAGCACGATCCTCAAGGCGCTGCGCCGACTCGAAGAGCAGAAGTCCGTTGCGAAGCCCCGCCCGCTACGCGACGAAGTGGTGCTGGTTCCTGCGCGGCGTCGCAGCCACGGAGGGCTCGTCATTGCGATCGCTGCCGCATTCGCGTTCGCGCTCGTCGGCGGGGGGCTGGTGTGGTTCTTCGATCGCGCGCCACGGGACGAGGCGGCGCCGATCGCAGCGAGCGCGCCGGCACCCGACGTCGCCGCGGCGCCCGAGCCGGTCCTCGCGGCTGAAGAAGAGCGCGCGACCGAATTGACGGTCTCGTCGCCCGCTCCGAGCGATGGGGCCGTGCAGCAGCCGATCGTGCCCGCGCCGGAGTCGCCCCCCGACTTCGCCGTAGTGCGGCCGGGAACGCAAGAACAGCCGGAGCGCGTCGCGGCGCCGCTCGAGCCGGCGGCCGCGGAGTCCGGCGAGGCCGCCGTCGAGCGCCCGAGCGGCGTGGAGCCGATGCCCGAGGTCGAGCCGGACTTCGTCGACGCAGACGTGCCGACGGCGCGCGTCGCGCGCAGCCAGTCACCGGTGCGCGTCGAGCGCACGCTGTGGCATCCGAGCCCGGAGCGTCGCGTCGCGTGGGTCGAAGTCGAAGGCGTGACGGCGCTCCGCGAAGTGCGCGAAGGGGAACGCGTCGGTCCCTACATCGTGCGCGAGATCGAACCGGCCGCCGTGCGCTTCGCCGACGGCAGCGTCGAGCTGCGACGCGAGGTCGGGCGCTAGGCGCGGCTCCGGCTGCGGGCGCCGCGCGCCGGCTCGTTCCGAAGCTGCGCCGCTGGCCGGATCGCCGTGATGTGAGGTGCGACGCGGGTGTGGCTCCGATTCGTGCTGTACGCGTGTCTGCTGCCGCCGATCGGCGTCGGGCTGGGATTAGGCAAGCGTCCCCACGCCGCGACGGCGATGACAGTCGGTGTCGCAGCCTGTGCCGCTGCGTTTCTCTGGCCGCGCGCGCGCCGGGCAGTCGCCGCGTACTACGCGCGCAGTCGCGCGCTGCGCCTCGTCGACACGGCGCTCTGGAACCTCAGCGTGGTGTTGCTGATCGGTGAGGCGACGCTCGCCGTCGCGTCACAACTCTCGAATCACCCGCTGCTCGCTTCGCCCAATGCCGGTACGCAGTCGATCATCGAGAACAAGCGCCGGGAGCTGCTGGAGTTCTACAGCGCCGACGGCGTGAATTCACGCGGCTACAACGACACGGAATGGAGTCCAGAGCCGGGAGACGCGTTCCGCATCGTTGCTCTCGGGGACAGCTTCGCGTTCGGCGTGGTCGGCTACGCGCGCAATTTCCTGACGCTGCTGGAGACGGAATTGTCGGCACGGGTCGGCCGCCCCGTCGAGGTCGCAAATCTCGGGATCCCCGGCATGCAGCCCCAGGAATACCTCCAGATCCTGCTCGACGACGGTCTCGTGCTGCACCCCGATCTGGTCCTGCTCTGCCTCTACACCGGAAACGATTTCCAGCCTCCCGATAGCACCTCCCGATTCGACGCACGCAACTGGCGCATGGTGGGCTTCGCATCACGGATCGTCCGCTACGCCGCCGAAAGCGAATTCCGCAGATCGACGGCTGCGGCGAAGGGCGCGCCCACCATGGGCGGCTCGGCTCCTCCCTTCACGGAGGACAACTTTCTGCGAATCGTCGAGGCGTACATCCCGTTCTTGCGCCGCGAGCCGACACCAAGGGCCGAGCGCGGATTGCGCGCGACGCTGGCGGTGGCCGACGAGATCGTGGCGCGCGCACGCCCGGCGCCGGTCGCGATCGCGCTGCTGCCGAGTGAGGTGCAGGTGAGCCCGCGGCTGCGCGCACAGGTGCTGGAACGCGTGCAAGTTGCCGAGACGGATCTCGATCTCGATCACCCGGCTCGTGAGACGCGCAGCCATTTCGAGCCGAAGCATGTCCTGGTGATCGATCTGCTCCCGGCGCTCCGTGCCGCGGAACGCGACGCGCCCACCTATGCGCTGCGCAATACCCACTGGAACGAACGCGGCAACGCGACCGCCGCCCGCCAGATCGCGGAGTCGCTGGCGCCGATGGTGCGTGATCTGGCGCTGGCGCGTGCGGACTCAGCGCAAAACTGATCGTCTCGGGCCGATCCCGAGCGAACCGGTTTCCGGGAAGCTGACGAGCTCGCCGCCGTCGGTCTCGAACTCGAGGTAGTAGCGATGGCAGCCGCTGCCGACGCCGGCGACGACCGCCCGGTAGGCGCCGCTCCGCGCCGTCCCCCGCGCCAGCAGCATCGGCGTGCAGACGCCGTCGACGTCTACGCGCGCCGCGCGCGGCGCGGCGGCCAGAGATGGAACGCCGACTCCGGGTCGGACGGCGAGGCGATGATCTCGCCGCTGCCGCTGCTGCCGAAGAGCTGGATGCGTGCATCCCAGGTGGTACAAGCGCCACTGCATGCCATGGCGCCGCCGACGCACGAGCACGAAGCGTCGCCGTTGCAGGTGTCCGGGAAGCGCGCGCCGGCATCGGCAACCAGCGTGCAGGCCGAGTTGTGCGCGAAATAACCGTTGCGGCCTTGATGGGCGGCGTGGAAGCGCGCGGCGCGGTTCAGCACTTGTTTGTAGTAGAGCGGCGCCTCCGGCGCATAGCACGCCTTCTCCCCCCAGTTTCCGCCGCACGCCTCCATTTCCAGCTGCGGATCGACGCGCGCGCGATTCGCGAGTTGGTGCAGCGCGCGCTCCGCCCAGCTCGGGAAGCCGCCGGCGCCCTCGCCGACTGCCAGCGCAGGGCCGAACTCGAGCGAGACCAGGAGCAGCGAGACGAGCCAGAGCGCGCTTCGAGCCAGGTCGGGTGGCCTCGCGATTCGGGTTCGCCCTCTGTTTCGTCCAGTCGCGCTGCGTCCTTGTGCGTGATCGCGATACGCTCCGGCGCGATGCCGCCCGAACCCGCTGCACGCATTCCCGGTACGCGGCCGATCGCGGAGGTCGCAGAGGCGCTCGGGATTCGCGCGGGCGAGTGGCAACCCTACGGCAACGACGTCGCCAAGCTCGATCCCGCGTTGCTCGACACACCTCGGCGTCGAAACGTCGCGCCGCGTCTGGTGCTGGTCTCCGCGATCACGCCGACCGCCGCGGGCGAGGGCAAGACCACCACCAGCATCGGGCTCGCGCAGGGATTGGCCCGGCTCGGCGAGTCGGTGTGTCTGGCGCTCCGCGAACCGTCGCTGGGGCCGGTGTTCGGGATGAAGGGCGGCGGCACGGGCGCCGGCCAGAGCCAGCTGGTGCCGTCCACGCGCATCAACCTGCATTTCACCGGCGACTTCCACGCGATCACGTCCGCGCACAACCTGCTCGCCGCGCTGCTCGACAATCACCTCTACTGGGGCAACGCGCTGCGCATCGACCCGCGCCGCGTGCTCTGGAAGCGCGTCATCGACATGAACGACCGCGCGCTGCGCAACGTGATCGTCGGGCTCGGCGGGCCGGGGCAGGGCGTGCCTCGCGAAACGGGCTTCGACATCACCGCGGCCTCCGAGGTGATGGCCCTGCTCTGCCTCGCGCGCGACGAGGACGACCTGCGCGCTCGCATCGAGCGGCTGCTCGTCGCATTCACCGAGGACGGCGCGCCGGTGACCGCGAAGGATCTCGGCGCGGCGGGCGCGATGGCGGCGCTCTTGCACGATACGCTCTGGCCGAATCTGGTGCAGACGGTCGAGGGCGTGCCGGCGCTCGTGCACGGCGGGCCGTTTGCGAACATCGCGCACGGATGCAACAGCGCAATCGCCACGCGCCTGGCGCTGCACTGCGCCGACTGGACGATCACCGAGGCGGGCTTCGGCTTCGATCTCGGCGCCGAGAAGTTCTTCGACATCAAGTGCCGCAGCGCCGGGCTCGAGGCCGACGCGGTGGTGCTGGTCGCGACGCTGCGCGCGCTCAAGCTCCACGGCGGCGCCGCGGCCGACGCGCTCGAGAAACCCGACGCCGCCGCCGTGTCGCGCGGGCTTGCGAACCTCGACAAGCACGTCGAGAACATCCGCTGCTTCGGCGAGCGGCCGCTGGTGGCGCTGAACCGCTTCGGCGCCGACCGCGACGACGAAATCGAGGGGGTGCGCGCGCACTGCGCCGAACTCGCCGTTCCGTTCGCCGTGTCGGATCACTTCGCGCGCGGCGGCGAGGGCGCCATCGAGCTGGCGCGCGCGCTGCGCGAACAGGTGAGCGGCGCGCGCAGTCCCTTCCGGCCGCTGTACCGGCTCGAAGACTCGTTCCCCGACAAGGTGCTCGCGGTGGCGAGCCGGATGTACGGAGCGCGCGGCGTCGTGCTCACCAAGGAAGCGCAGCGCGATCTGCGTGAGGTGCGCCGTCTCGGCTACGAGCGGCTTCCGGTCTGCATCGCGAAGACACCCGCCTCGTTGTCCGACGATCCCAGGCTGCGCGGGCGTCCGCGCGACTTCGACGTCACCGTGCGCAGCATCCAGATCAACGCCGGCGCAGGCTTCCTGGTGGCGCTGACGGGCGAGATCTTGCGGATGCCCGGTCTTCCCCGGCGACCGCTCGCCGAGTCGATGGACGTGCGCGACGGCGAGATCGTCGGCGTACACTGAGACGAACCCGCTTGCGGGTCTTCGATCCGACGGAGAAACACGATGTCGTCCACGCGCAGGCCGTCAACGGAGCGCACTCGTGCGCGGCAGCCGGCCGTGCAGCCCGTTCCCGCGCCTCCGAGCCGGATGGCCGCCACGGATGCGCTCTTCTGGTACGCGGAGTCGGCGCTGCCCGAGTTCCGGCCGATCATCGCGGGGCTCTTTGGGCTCGATCGCGCAGCGATCGCCGAGCAGATCGAGGCGAGCGTCGCGTCGGCAATCGCGCTCGTTCCGCGACTGCGGCAACGCGTCGTGGAGGCGCCGCTCCATCTCGGCCTTCCCGAGTGGATCGAGGATCCCCACTTCGACCTCTCCTATCACCTGCGACACATTTCGCTGCCGGAGCCGGGCGGCGAGCGCGAGCTGCTCGATCTCATCGCCGCACTCTTCGCGACGCCGCTCGACCGCCAACGTCCGCTCTGGGAGGCCACCTGGATCGACGGCCTCGCGGGCGGACGCAGCGCGTTCCTGATCAAACTGCACCACTCGGTGGTGGACGGCGTCGGTTCGGCCGCGATCCTCGACGCGCTGACGACCTCCGACCCCGGCGCGGCGCCGCGGCGCATTCCGCACGCGAAGCGTTCGCGGGTAGCGCCGCTCCCGTCGGCTGCGGCGCGACTCGCAGCGCTCGCGCTCGACCAGGCTCGCGGGTCCGCGCGACTCGCCGGGCGGGCGCTCGGGGTTCCGCTCGAGGCGATCGCGAACCCGCGCGAGGGCCTCGAGGCGGCGGTGCGTGTCGCGCGTGGCCTGTGGGGCATGGTCGCGGACGTCTCGCGTCCGGTCGCGCACGACCCGCTCGCCGTTCCGGGCTCCGGTCTCTCGCGCCGGCTCGACATATCCGAAGTCTCGATCGAGCGGCTGCGCAAGATCAAGTCACCGCTCGGCGTCACGATCAATGACGTCGTGCTGGCGGCGCTCAGCGGCGCGCTGCACGCCTATCACCGCGAGCGGCGCGTGCATGCCGACGCGCTCTCGTGCCTGGTGCCGATGAACCTGCGCGGCCGCGACGAGCGCGACGCGCTCGGCAACCGCGTCGGGATGTTCACCATCGCGCTGCCGGTCGGAGAGAAGCAGACGGCGCGCCGGCTGGCTCGCATCGTCGAGCAGACCCGCGCGGCGAAACTGGACCGCCGGGGCGCGGCGGCGCCGCTGCTGGTCGAGGCACTGACGCTGCTTCCCGGCGCCGTGCTGCGCCTGCTCGCCCGCGGCGCCCTCGGGCGCGTCAATGTCGCCTGCACGAACGTGCCGGGCACACGGCATCCACGCTGGATGGCCGGGGCCCGCATCGAGTCGATCCATCCCTTCGCCAGCGTGGTCGAGGGCACGCCGCTGGTGATGGCCCTGCTTTCCTACGCGGGCAAGATGGAGATCGGCATCGACACGGATCCCGAGGCGATTCCCGACCCGCAACGCATCGCCGCGCTCTTTGCCGCAGCCCTCGACGAACTCGAAACGCTCGCCGACCGCGCGTAGGCACTGGCGACCCGCGTTCGCATCGGTCGAGTCGCCTCTCTCAGCCCCTTCAGCTGGGCAGGCGAAGGAAGCGCCGCACCCCGGCGAGGAAACTGCGGTCGGCTTCGTGCGGTCTTCGTTCGGCGGCGAACTTCTCGCGCATCGCGAGCAGCTCGGCGCGGCGAGCGAGCACGGCCGGCTCCATCGCCTCGAATACGCTTGGCTTGGCCATCACGAAGCCCCGGAACGCCTCGCTCGTCATCTCCATCAGACGGCACGGCTGCGACGCCACGACCGTGGCCGTCCTCGGCTCTCCGGTCAGCAGCGACATCTCTCCAAAGAAGTCGCCCGGCCCGAGCGTCCGGACCACGCCGCCGGCGATCGTGACGTCGGCCTGCCCCGATACGATCACGAACATCGATCCGCCCGGGGCGCCCTCCCGCATGATCGCCTCGCCCTTCGTGTACAGACGCTCCTCACCCAGGCTGGCGCAGGCGAGGCGTTCGCTCTCGTCGAGCGACGCGAAGAGCGCGCTGCGCCCGAGCAGGGAAGCGAACTCGTTGGTCAGGCTCGGCGCCCGCGCCGGCGCCCACTCGCGTGTGTACTCGACCTGGATCGGCCACGGGATCTCGATGTTGTGTCGCTTGAAGCTGTAATAGATCTTGGTGCGCACCTGATCGCAGGCGTCCTGGTCGCGGGCGAAGTCCTGGATCCAGAAGCGCACGCGGTAGGTGATCGCCGATGCGCCGAAATCGATCAGCAGCACGTTCGGTGGCGGCGTCTGGAGCACCATTTCGGCGTTTCCGAGGGCCTCGAAGAGCGCGGCCTTGACGAGATCCGGCGTCACCTCGTAGGTCGCGCCCACCTCGACCTCGAGCCGCGTCGGGATCACCGGCTCCGAGTAGTTGATGATGGCTTCCTTGGCGATCGTGCTGTTGGGGACGATGACGAAGTTGGTCGCCTTCGTGCGCAGCTTGGTTGCCCGCCAGGTGATCTCCTCGACGCGCCCTTCGTGCTCGCCGATGCGGATCCACTGGCCCACGTGGAACGGTTTCTCGACCTGGATCGCCAGCCCGGAGAACGCGTTGCCGAGCGTGTCCTGTTCGCGACGCTGCGAACCGAGCCGATGATCTCGGGCTGGAGCGTCGAAAACTGGAGCCCGAGCGCGACGATCGGGAACAGCACGCCGAGCGCGAGCGGGATCCGCAGCTTCCTCCGCACCAGCCGGTTGGGCGTGAGCACCCGCACCAGCAGCGCGAGCGCGGCCAGCGCGAGCGAGACGGCGATCGAGTGGGACACGTCCGGGAACACTGCGTTCGGGATCCTAACCGAGCTTGCGGTCCTTCAAGAATCTTTCGAGATCGGCGGGCGTCCGGCCGCGGAATTGACGCTCCGGCCCCGGCTGTTACCGCCGGCCTGGGAGCGGGCAAGATGGGCGAGGATTGCGTCGTTCACGGCTTCGTGGCTCTCGAGCGCGACCGCGTGACCTGCTCCCGGCACGAGCAAGAATGCTGCGCCTGGAATTGCGCGTGCCACCGCCGCGGCGTCGGGCGCCAGCAGGTCGTCGGCGCCCGCGACGACGAGCGTCGGCAGCGAGATCGCGCCGAGGTCTGCGCCGCGCGTGCCCGACCACGCGAGCAGCCCCGCCGCCTGCCGCAGCAGCGTTGTGGCCGGAACGCGCGCGACGATTTCCGCGAGACCGCGGGCGTTGCGGGCGCGCAGGCGCTCGTCCGCGAGTGTCGCGGCGCCAAAGAACCAGGGAACGAGCGCGCTGGCGAGCGTTTCGGGCGAAGCCTCCGCCGCGAGCCGGCACCAGGCCTCCAGTACCGCGATCAGCCGCGGCGACGCCGCGACGAAGGGCGTCATCAGCACCAGCGAGCGCACGCGTTCCGGGTGCGCCAACGCGAGCTCGAGCGCGACGGCGGCGCCGAGGCTCGCGCCGACGAGATGCGCGCGGCCCTCGAACGCACACGCTGCATCTTCCGCCATGCGTGCCACCTCGTACGAGGCGGCCGGTGGCGCGTCCGATCCGGCGACACCGCGCGGATTCACGCCGAGCACGCGAAACGAGGATTCGAGCGCCGGTACCTGTCGCGCAAAGACCGCGACGTCCGTGCCGAAGCCGGGCAGCAGCACGACCGGGTCGCCGTGCCCCGTCGCTGGCACCTCGAGCGCGACGCCGGGCGCCACTTCGATGCAGCGCTCGTGTCGCGCCGCCCAGGCGTCGACGTCCTCGCGCGTGACGCGTCCGCCCGGCCCGCTGCCCGGCACCCGCGCGAGATCGACGCCGAGTTCGCGCGCGCGAGCGCGCGCTGCGGGAGCGATCGGCTTGCTACCGCTACGCGGGATCGCGCGTTCCGGCGCGGTGGCGACGCGCGGCGCTGCGGCTGCGCTCGCACGCGGCGCTTCGGGGTGATCGTGCGCGATGCGGAACGATTCGGCGTCGAAGGCTTCGTCCGGCGTCTCGGTGATCGCACCGAGCAGCGTTCCGCAGGGGACCGTCGCGTCCACCGCGACGTAGAGGTGCCGCAAGAAGCCGCTCGCGGTCGCCTCGATCTCGACCTCGGCCTTCTCCGACTCGATCACCAGCACGATCTGCCCGCGCGCGACGGCCGCGCCGAGCGGCAGCGGCCACGCGACGACACGCCCTTCCTGCATCGACATGCCGAGCTTCGGCATCGCGATCGGCGTCGCCATCAACCCATCTCGCGCACGGCGGCGATCACCTTCTCCGCGCTCGGGCGGAACGCGTCCTCGAGGATGGCGGCGAACGGCACCGGCGTGTGCGGAGCCGTCACGCGCTTCACGGGCGCGTTCAGGAAGTCGAAGCCGCGATCGACGCACAGAGCTGCGACGTCGCTCGCGATCCCGCAGCGCGGCGTCGATTCGTCGACGACGACCAGCCGGCCGGTCTTCTCGAGCGAACCCAGGATGGCCGCCTCGTCGAGCGGCTGGAGCGAGCGCAGATCGAGCACCTCGGCTTCGGTGCCCTCCTTGGCGAGCTGCTCGGCGGCCGCGAGCGCCACCGCAACCGTCGCGCCGAATGCGACGAGTGTCACGTCGCCGCCTGCGCGCACCACCTTCGCCTGCCCGATCGGAATGGTGTAGTCGCCCTCCGGCACCTCGCCGCGCTGCATCAGCACACCCTTGGCTTCGCAGAAGATCACCGGGTCGTCGTCGCGGATCGCGGCGAGCAGCAGACCCTTGGCGTCGGCGGGATTCGACGGGATCACGGTCTTGAGT
>JAGSPS010000062.1 GCA_018262315.1 Deltaproteobacteria bacterium
GGCGCGCGCCGGGGATGCTCGCGGTCGCGTGCTCTTCGGGCGTACGCACGTCGAGGAAGTGGAAGCGCTGGCCCGCGTCGAGCATTTGCTTCAGCGCCGTGACCTCCAGCTGCTGCACGGGCGCGGGCGCGTTCGGATTGTCGATCGCGAGATCGTGGCCGGTCTCCGTCTCGACGTAGTCGATCTTGATGCCGTCGGCGCGCCGCGCGCTCGCCAGGTCGAAGTGGAAGGTGACGCCGTTGCTCTCGCTCGCGATCTCGCCGGGCTCGTGCGGGCCGAGATAGGCGCGCGTCTGGAAACTCGGGTCGATGCCGAGGTGCAGCGACTCGCCGGCCCGTTCGGCCGCGGCCTTCAGGAACTCCGCCGCGCGATCGGTGACGTGGAGCTTCGGGACGACGCGTTCGGGCGCCGCGACGCCGAGCTTCTCGTGCAATGCGCCGCTTCCGTAGAGTTCGCGCACGATGTCACAGCCGCCGATGAACTCGCCTGCCACGTAGAGCTGCGGGATGGTCGGCCACGACGAGTAGGTCTTGATGCCGTCGCGGATCGCCGGATCGGCGAGCACGTCCACCGTCGCGTACTCCGGCACGATCTCGTTGAGGATCTGGACCACCGTCGCGGAGAAGCCGCATTGTGGCTGGCCGCGCGTGCCCTTCATGAAGAGCACCACGCGGTCCGCGCGGACGAGGGAATCGATCTGCCGTCGGAGGTCTTCGTTGAGCATGGGGCGCAGGATAACGAAGCTCGACGGACCGACGACCCTCGAGACGGCCCCGCGCCGCCATCTTGGAGATGGATGCGAAGCGATCGGCCCGAAGGCCCGCGAATCGGCGACGGAAGGATCTATGAGATGCGTTCTAGCCTTCGTGGTAGGTGGTGTGGGTGGGGCGCCCGGCGAGGATGTGCTCGCGGCCCCAGTTGGTGACCTTCTTGAACGCGTCCGACGAGATGAACTCCTGGAAGGCCGTCTCGTCCTTCCAGCGCGACACGATCAGGTACTCGGCCGGCGAGGCCTCGATGTTCCGGTAGATCCGCGACTCTTCGTGGCCGTCTGCAGCGTGCATGCCCTCGAGGACGCGCTTGCAGGCCGCCTCGAAGATTTCTTCCTTGCCCACGAGCACTCGGTAGTCCATGCCGATGGTCACCACGGCGCGCAGCCTAGCTGTGGCGCGTGGGACGGTCCACGCGCGGCGGAAATCGCGCTAGCGGCGTTGCCCGATCAGGTAGCGGGCGCCGTCCGGCCCCGCGCGAGCGCGATGCGTGACACCGGCGGGCAGCAGCAGGCGGTCGCCGGGACCGAGCGGAAATTCGCGACCGCTCACCTGGAAGACGATCTGCCCGCGCACCACCCAGAGGCTCTTGTCGCAGTCGTGACTGTGCTCGCTGTAGATGCGATCGGCCGGGTCTCGCCAGACGTGGACCTCGAAGCCCTCGTCCTCGAGACGGGCGCGCAGGATGCTCTCGCCGGGCTCACGGGGGTCGTTCCAGGGAATGCAGCCGAGTTCCATCGCTTCCCTCCTCGTCGTGAGACGCCTAGCGTACCGCGGTCACGGATGGAGAACATGGCGGCAACCCGACGGCACACGGCGCTCACCATCGCGGGATCGGACTCCGGCGGCGGCGCCGGAATCCAGGCCGATCTGAAGACCTTTCACCACTTCGGGGTGTACGGAACGAGTGCCGTGACGCTGATCACCGCGCAGAACACGACGGGCGTCCAGCGCGTGGAGTTGCTGGCGCCCGAGCTGGTGGTCGCGCAGATCGACGCGGTGGCGAACGACTTCGAGGTAGCCGCGGCCAAGACCGGCGCGCTCGGCTCGGCCGCGATCGTCGCCGCGGTGGCGGAAGCCGTCACGCGCCATCGCCTCGCCCGGCTGGTGGTCGACCCCGTGATGATCTCGAAGCACGGGCACGCGCTGCTCGACGCCAGCGCGATCGACGTGATGCGCCGCGCGCTGCTGCCGCGCGCGGCGCTGCTGATGCCGAATCTTCCCGAAGCGGCCGCGCTCGTCGAGGGCGAAGTCGCGAGCGAGCGCGACATCGAAGCCGCCGCGCGCGCGCTGCACGCACAGGGCGCCGCCGCGGTGCTGGTGAAGGGCGGTCACGGCGCGGGCGCCGAAGTGGCGGATCTGCTCTTCGACGGCCGCCGCTGCACGTGGCTGCGCGCGCCGCGCCAGCACACGCCGCACACGCACGGAACCGGCTGCAGCTACGCAGCGGCGATCACCGCGCGCCTCGCGCTGGGCGACGAACTCGAGCGCGCCGTGTACACCGCCCACGCCTGGCTCGCACGCGCCATCGCCACCGCACCCGGCCTCGGGCACGGACAAGGCCCCGTGAATCACTGGGCCGACTAGCGCCATCGAGGACGAAGGGGCCGCTGGCTAGGCTTCGGCTCCCGCGCGCAACGTGAGTTCGGTGATCTCGGACGGCGCGCCGAGTCGCATCGGCGGGCCCCAGAAGCCGGTGCCGCGGCTCACGTAGACGGCGCTCGCGCCGACCCGGTAGAGACCCGCGATCCACGGCACGGCCGCGCGCACCAGGTAGCGGAACGGCCAGATCTGCCCGCCGTGGGTGTGACCCGAGAGTTGGAGGTCGACGCCCTTCTGTGATGCCTTGCGAAACGTGCTCGGATCGTGCGCGAGCAGCACCACCGGGAGCGCCGTTTCGCGACCGTCGAGTGCACGCGCGAGATCCTCGCCCTGTCCGGGACCGAGCAGCGCGCCGTTGTGATCGTCCACGCCGGCGAGATCGAAGCGGGCGTCGCCGTCGCCGATCGCCACGCGCTCGTTGCGCAGCGCACGCCAGCCGAGTTCGCGCACGCGATCCGCCCAGGCGTCCGCGCCCGAGTAGAAGTCGTGATTGCCGGTGATGAAGTAGACGCCGTGGCGCGCCCGGATCGCAGCGAGCGGCTCCACCTCCGCGCCGACGCGCGCGACGCTGCCGTCGACCAGATCGCCCGTCACCGCCACCAGGTCGGGCGCGAGCGCGTTCACGCGCGCCGCAACTTCCGCGGCGAAGCGCCGATCGAGCAGCGGGCCGATGTGCAGGTCGGAGATCTGCACGATGCGGAAGCCGTCGAGCGCCTGCGGCCAGCGCGCGAGCGGAATCGCGATGCGCCGAACGCCGGGCGCTGCGAGTCCCTGGCGCAGCGCCACCACCGCGGCCGCCGAAGCCACGCCGGCGACGAGCACTGCGCGAGCGCGCGCCAAAAGCAGCACTTCCTGGGGCGAGGCCGACGCCGCACCCAGGATCCACAGCCCGGCGTCGGTCGCGAAGGTGGTCGTCAGCAACAGGAAAGTGAAGCCGAGCCACACGTATGCGACCCACGACAGCGCGCTCGACAGGATCCCGAGTCGGCGGCGCACGAAGATCTGCGTGAGCACGGCGCTGAGACCGATCCCGAAAGTCGCGACGAGCGCGCTGCGCAGCGGCTCCGGCCAGCCGGGCTCCAGCGCCAGGCGTTGGATGAGATAGGCGTGCCCTCCCACCCCGACGGAGAGGATCACGACCAGGAAGACGAGGCCAGCCAGCGTGCGGCGTTTCATCGGCCAAGCAGGCTAGCGGCCGCCACAGCAGGATGCCGTCTGCGGCCGTTGGCGCTTCCGCCGTGCGGAGCTAAGGCTTCCGCCAGCATGGACGCGTTGCAGCTCGATCTTCCGCTCCGCGACTTCGCGATCGCGCTCTTCCTCGGCGCGCTGGTCGGGATCGAACGCGAAAAAAAGCAGGCCGCAGACCCGGATCGCGGCATCGGCGGCCTGCGGACCTTCATGCTCTTCGCCGAAGCGGGCGCGGTGGCCGCGTGGCTCTCCGCGCAACTCGCAGCGCCGTTGATCTTCCTCGGCACCGGCGCATTCGTCACGGCGCTGCTGGTCGCGGGCTATCTGACCTGGTCGCGCCTGCACCCGAACGACGTCGGGCTCACCACCGAGGTGGCTGCGATCGTCGTGTACCTGCTGGGCGGCCTCACCATTTTCGGCCACCCGGCCCTCGCCGTCGCGCTCGGCATCGCGACCGCCGCGATGCTCGCCTTCAAGCAGCCGCTGCACGGGCTGGTCGGGCGCATCGCACGCGACGACCTCTACGCCGGCCTGACACTGCTGATCGCCACCTTCATCGTGTTGCCCGTGCTGCCGGACCGCACGCTCGATCCGTGGGGCGCCCTCAACCCGTATCAGATGTGGTGGCTCGTGATCCTGATCTCGGGCCTGTCACTGGTCGGATACGTCGCGACGCGCTGGCTCGGCGCGGGACGCGGCATCCCTCTGACGGGTCTGTTCGGCGGGCTCGCGTCGTCCACCGCGGTGACGCTGAGCTTCGCGCGGCGCAGTCGCGAGCCGGGCGCCGGTCCGGCCCTCGCCGACGCGCTCGCGGCCGGCATCCTGCTCGCCTGGGTGGTGATGTTCGCGCGCGTCGGAATCGAAGTGGCGGCCGTGCACGCCGCACTGCTGCCGCTTCTCGCGCTGCCGCTGGCGGTGCCGGCGGGACTCGCGGCGATCGCGGCGGCGGTCGCGTACCGGCGCGCCGGAACGCGGGCCGAACGCGCATCGAGCGAAGTGCCGTTGCGCAACCCGTTCAGCCTCGCGGCGGCGATCCGCTTCGCGCTGCTCTTCGCAGCCGTGTTGTTGGTGGTGAAACTCGCCGAAACCTACGCACCTGGGCGCGGCCTCTACGGCGTAGCCACACTCGCCGGCGTCACCGACGTCGATGCCATCACACTGTCGATGGCGACTTCCGCGCGCGACGGCGCCACCGAACCGCGCGTCGCGGCGAATGCGATCGTGATCGCGGCGCTCACCAACTCGCTCGTCAAGTTCGGGCTCGTGCTCGGGTTGGGGGCGCCGCTGCTGAAGCGCCGCGTCGCCGCCGCGACCGCAGTGCTGCTCGCGGGCGCCGTCGCCGCGCTCCTCGCGCGCTGAGAGCCTGACTCACCAGCCGCGCAGGTCGATCGGCCACACCTCGACCACGTCGTCGCCGTCCACCAGGTGCAGCCTCTCGTGATACGCGACGGTCGGATCGACGTGCGCGGGCCAGACCCGCACGCGCTCGCCGACGCGCGGCTCCAGTGGCTCGCTGGATGCCGCGTCACGCGAGAATGTCACGTGCTCGTCGGAGCAGAACCACACCTTCGCGCCGTCGATCGTGGGATTGCCGTGGTCCATGCCGAGCGACTTCAGTCCGGCGTCACAGACGGCGAAGCTCGCGTTGGCCGACACGACCGTCGAGTAGACGCAGAATGCGGGCCGGAACGGCAGACCGAGTTTCGCGTAGGATGTGTCCATCAGCGAGTACGAACCGGCCTGGATCTCGGTGGCGACGTCGTTCAGGTCGAAGGTGCCGGTGCCGCCGGCGGAGATCACCTCGCCGCCCACCAGCGCGTGCGCCGCGCGCAGCGTCGCCATCGAGGCGGCGCAGGCTTCGGCGCGTTTGGCGCGCTCGCCGACCGCCATCGCGTGGCCCTCGTAACCCATCACGCCGCGCACCGAGAGGCCGCTCCGGCGCGCGAGATCGGCGATGCGGCCGGCATCTTCGGGCGCGCAGCCGCAGCGCGGCAGGCCCACGTTCACGTCGACCAGCACTTCGCGCACGCCACCGCTCGCAGCGGCTGCCACCGTTTCGGGCGAGTCGACCGCGACCGTCACGCGCGCGTCTAGGCGACCGAGACGGCGCGCGTCGAGCACCTCGTTCGCGAGCAGCAGGTCTTCGCCGAGCCCGGCTGCGGCCATGCCTTCGATCTCGCGCAGTGTGGCGCAGCAGAAACCGCGGTGCCCCAGCGCCAACTGGCGCTTCGCGAGCGACGTGCACTTGGTCGCCTTCACGTGCGGGCGCAGCCGCGCGCCGGGCAGCGCCTTCGCCATCGTCGCGAGATTGTGTTGGAGCGCCGCGGCGTCCACCACGAGCGAAGGCGTCGAAAGATCGCGGAGCTTCACGCGCGCAGCCCGGCCGCTTCGTCGAGGCCCAGCATCAGGTTCAGGTTCTGGATCGCGGCGCCCGCCGCGCCCTTGCCGAGGTTGTCGAGGATCGCGACCAGCAGCGCGTGGCCCGACGGGTGCGGGAGCACGTGGAGTTCGATGCGGTTGGTGTCGTTGCACGCCTGCGGGTCGAGGCTGCGTTCGCTGACGGCGACGGCCTCGGCGTAGGGCGCGACGCGCACGAACGGCTCGCCGCGATAGCGCTCGGCGATCGCTTCCCAGATCGCCTTGCCGGTGGCGCCGCGGGCGAGCACTTCCGCGTGCAGCGGAACCTGCACGCGCATCCCGCAGCGGAACGGACCCACCGCCGGCACGAACTGCGGCTCGCGCGCGAGTCGCGCGAAGCGCTGCATCTCGGGCACGTGCTTGTGCACGCGGTCGAGCGCGTATGGCGCCTCGTAGACGAGTTCGCGCAGCTTCGCGGCAGGGTCTTCCCACTTCGCGATCAGCGGATGGCCGCCGCCCGAGTAACCGGAGAGCCCGTGGCACGTGATCGGCGCCTCGCGCGGCACGAGGCCGGCATCGACGAGCGGCCGCAGCAGCAGCACGAAGCCGGTCGGCCAGCAGCCGGGATTCGAGACGCGCTTCGCGGCGCGGATCGCAGCGCGCTGCGACGGGGCGAGTTCGGGCAGCCCGTAGCTCCAGCCGTCGGCGACGCGGTGCGCGGTGCTCGCGTCGAGCAGCTGCACGCGCGAGCCCTCGCACCACGACGTCACCTCGCGCGCCGCGTCGTCGGGAAGACACAGCACCGCGACGTCGGCGGCGAGCAGCTGTTCGCGCCGCGCACCGGCGTCCTTGCGCTGCGCGTCGGGCAGCGTCAGCAGCGCGAGGTCGTCGCGTCCCGCGAGCCACTCGCGGATGCGCAGTCCCGTCGTGCCGACGTGGCCGTCGATGAAGACGCTGGGTCGCATGGCCGCGCGATCTTAGCGCGCGGGTCGCGGTCTCCAGTGCTTGCGCGCAAGGGAGCGGGCTCGCCCCGCGCGCCGATGTTAGGATCGCCCGCCGTGTTCTCCCTCGAGTTGGCTGGCGCTTCGAAGCGCTACGGACGCCGTCACGCGCTCGCGTCGGTCGATCTGGCCGTGCCGCAGGGCACGTCGGTGGGTCTGCTCGGCGCGAACGGCGCGGGAAAGACCACCGCGCTGCGCCTGCTGCTCGGCTTTGCGCGTCCCACGCGCGGCGCGGCGCGACTGCGCGGCCTCGATCCCTTCGACGCGGCGTCGCGACGCGGCGTCGGCTACCTGCCCGAACGCCTGCGCCTGCCGCAGTCGATGACGCTGCAGCGTTTCCTGCATCTACACGCCGCGCTCGCCGGTCTCGAGGGCGCGGAACTCGTGCATGAGATCGACGCCGTCACCGAGATGACCGGCGTGCGCGACCGCCTGCACGAACCCGTAGACGGACTCTCGAAGGGGCTCGCGCAGCGCGCGGGATTTGCGCAGGCGCTGCTCGGCCAGCCCGAGGTGCTGCTGCTCGACGAACCCACCTCGGGACTCGACCCGCTCGGCGTGCGCGACGCGCGCGGCTGGATCGAATCGGCCCACGCGCGCGGTGCGACGGTGCTGGTCTCGTCGCACGTGCTCTCGGAGGTCGAGCGCACCTGCGAGTCCGTGGTGATCCTGCGCGAGGGACGCATCGCGGCGAGCGGTGCGCTCGAAGCCCTGCTCCAGCCCGGCGAGTCACTCGAAGATCTCTTCGTGCGCGCCGTCGCAGGGCGCGAAGCGCCTGGCCCGCCGAAACATCGAGAGGGGCGCGAAGCGCCTGGCCCGCCGAAACATCGAGACGGGCGCGAAGCGCCTGGCCCGCCGGATGGGCTCGGCGGATGACCGCCGTGCGCGCCTTCCGCATCTTCGCCGCCGAAGCGTTCCGCGACGGGCTGCGGCGACGGCTCGCGTTCGCCGTCGCGCTGGTGCTCGCGATCGGGCTCGCCGGCGCGCAGAGCTGCACCCAGCTCGGCATCGGCTCGATGGAGGTCAACGGCGAGATGATCGACGGCAGCGTGTTCGGCGGCTTCCTCGCGCCGATACTATTCGGGTTCCAGGCGTGGGCCGTACTGGCGATCACGGGACTGCTCGCCGCCGATCACCTGGCGCGACCGCTCGCGGAAGGCAGCGCGGTGCTGTGGCTGGCGCGCCCGGTGTCGCGCGGCGTCTGGGCGGCCGCGCGACTCAGCGGTGCACTGGGCGTCGCGCTTCTGTGTGGAGTGCTGCTGCTCGGCGGCACCGGCTCGATGCTGGTGTTGCGGCAGGGCGTCGCGATCGAGCCGGCGTTCGCCGCAGCCGCAGCGACGGCGCTGGGCGCGCTGGTCGTCGCGTCGCTCGCGATGACGGCTTCGCTCGCGCTGGGTCGCACGGCGGTGATCCTGCTGGTGCTGCTCGGACTCGTCTTCATCGCATTCGCGAACGGCGTCGGTCTCGCCGCCGAGTTGGCGCATCCCGACATCGGAGTCGGCGGCCTGATCGGCGCCGTCGACCGCTACGGCCCGCCGCTCTTCACCGCCATCGCCAGTGCGGTGGCGCAGTGGAACCCGCACCTCGACCCGGGTGACACGTATACGCAGTCGATGTTGCGACTCGCGGTCTGGGCAGTGGGCGGCTGCCTGTTGCTCGTCGCAGCGTTCCGCACGCGTGAGATCGAGAGCTGACCCGCACGCGCCAACCCGTCGCTTCGAAGAGATCGAGCCGCAGCTAGTCCGCTTCCCCGCCATCGATGCGGCCGCATTCTGCCGCGCGGTCGAGAGCACGGTGTCAGACACCCGCTGAGCCGCTGCTTCCCGATCGCCCCGGTTCCGGCGAAGCTGCCGTCGCGCTGCGCTTGCGCTTCCGAGCACGTGCCGAGTCGCGCACGAGTCGCGCATGAAGCGCCGCTACTCGCGCATCGGCTGCGGTGTCGCGCGGCACACAGCGCGGCGCGTCATCCACCGAAACGAGGGACGTGGACCGCACCGGGCCTTGCGCTGCGACTTACGTCGTGCGCGGCAGGGCTGGCGCAACATTCTGGAGGCTCTGATGCAAATGGAACGACGATGGCGCGCTGTGTCGTGCGCGCTCGGACTCGCGGCGGCGATCGCGTCCGCCGGGGGCGCGAGCGCCTTGACCCTGGCCGATCTCGATGGAGGGGCGAGTTTCTCGGTGGGAGCGCTCAGCTTCGCCAACTTCGAAGCAACCGTGGCGGGCGACCTCTCGCTCGATCTCGCCGACTACCCCGTGCAGCTGCTCTCCGACGGCTTCCGCTTGTCGGGGCCGCTGGCGGTGCTGCTCGGCGACGCGGGGACCCTGCTGCTCTCGTACGAAGTGACGGCAGCGGATCCGATTCTCGTCGGCGCGTCGCTGTTCGCGACGGGAACGACGATCGGGGCGGGTGCCCAGGCATGGGTCGGTGACTCGCTGTTCGGGCCCGCGAACGAAGCGCTCGGTTCGCTCTTCGTCTACGACGTCGAGGGCGTCGGAAGCGATGCGAGCGACGGCGTCGCGTTCACGGCGGTGTCGGGACTCTCGGTGGCGAAGACCGTGGGCCTCGGCAGCGGCATGTTCGCAGCGATCCCGGTGATCGATCAGCGCTTCGCGATCATTCCGGAGCCGGTCACCATCTGGCTGCTCACGGCGGGCCTCGTCGGCCTCGCGTGGTGGCGGCCGCGACGCATACTCACGCACTGAGGAGCGGGCGGCCGCGGTGCTCGTGCACCGCGGCCGTCTCTTCGCGCCGGCGCTCAGGCGCGTCCGATCTGCTGCTGCACCGCCGCGAGATCGCGACGCGTGAAGTGGAAGCGCCGCAGCGCGAGGCCCGAGAGCAGATAGAAGAGCGCCGGGAACCACGAGTACATCCACAGCATCCAGAGCTTCACCGCCGCCGTCTGCGGCTGGCCCGGCACGTAGCCGACGTGTTCGAGCACCTGCAGCGCGGCGAATCCCGTGATCGCATTGCCGGCCTTGGTCGCGAACGACCAGAGTGCGAAGTACGAGCCTTCGCGACGCATCCCGGTCGACGCTTCGTCGTGGTCGATCAGGTCGGCGACCATCGAGGGCGGCAGCGCCAGGTAATTGCCGAAGCTCGCGCCGCCCAGCACCAGGATCACCGAAAAGAGTCCAATCGATCCGTCTTCGAGCCAGAAGCACGCGGCGCTGGTACCGGTCGCGAGCGCGATTGCGATGCCCCACGTCCCCTTCTTGCCACGCGTCGCCGCGACGCGACTCCAGAACGGCAGCGCCACCACCGCCGACGCGAAGTAGAGCAGCAGGTAGTACGACCAGGTCGGCAGCCAGTCGGGCGCGCCCTGCGTCCACCACGCGGGGGTTCCGATCACGTAGACCGCGATGTAGATCACCAGCGTTGCCGGCACCGCGCCCGCGATCGCCGAGAGCGAAAACGCCGCGAGCAGCGGCCGGAAGTGCGGATTCTGGAGCGTTCGTACGATGCCGCGGTACGGATTCATCGACTCGCGCCCCGAGAACTCGCGCCGTTCGCGGCTCACGACGCCCGCGCCGAACAGGAACAGCGCCGTCGCGGCGCCGAGTATCGCGCCCATCGCCCCGTAACCGTCGCGACCGCCGCGCAGGTGGATCAGGTACGCGGGCAGGATCGTCGCGCAGAGCAGTCCCGCGAGACCCCAGCCCTCGCGCACCGCGATCAACTGGGTGCGCTCGTGGTAGTCGTCGGTCATCTCGGCGCCGAGGCTGTAGTAGGGAATCGCGCCGATCGTCCAGAGCAGGAACGTCCCGGTGTAGAGCAGCATCAGGTAGCCGAGCAGGGCGCCCTGCCCCTCGAGCTGCGGCGGCGCAAAGAGACCGTAGAACGCGAGACCGAGCGGCAGCGCCGCCCCGAGCATCCACGGCCGGCGCCGCCCGAAGCGCGTGTGCGTGCGATCCGACAGCCAGCCCATCAGCGGATCGACGAACGCGTCGAAGAGCCGCGCGAAGAGCAGCGCCCACGCCACGAGTCCCGCCGAGAGTCCGACGTAGTCCGTGTAGAAGAACTGCAAGTTGACCGCGACCACGAGCCCGAGCAGCGAAAACGCGAAGTTGCCGGCGCCGTAGCCGAGGATGGAAGCGAGCGGAAGATGCGTGCGGCGGCTGGCGGAGACGGCAGGGGGCTCGTCGCTCGCCGCTTGCCGGTGTGCGTCGGTCAATGGGCCGCCTCTCGGGCGCGACGTTCGCACAAGCGCGTCTGGCCGAGCAATCGGGCATCCTGCTACGGCGGACAACCCGCGCGATGGCGTGCGGGACACGGAAGGGGTGGGCGCAGTGATCGGCATCCTCGGCGGCACGGGACTCTACGGAATGGATGCGTTCGAGGAACGCGAGATGCACGCGATCGCGACGCCGTTCGGCGCGCCTTCGGCGCCCGTGCGCATCGGCCTCCTCGGCGGCACGCGCGTCGCATTCCTGGCGCGCCACGGCGAACATCACGAATACCTCCCGAGCGAAATCAACTTCCGCGCAAACGTCTTCGCGTTGAAGTCGCTCGGGGTGCGCACCGTGATCGGTGTATCCGCGGTCGGAAGCCTGCGGGCCGAGCTGCGTCCGGGACACCTGGCGCTGCCCTCGCAGTACATCGATGCGACGCGCGGGCTGCGCGCTGCAAGCTTTTTCGGCGGCGGCATGGTGGCGCACGTCTCGACGGCCGAGCCGACGTGCCACGCCACGGCGGACTGCATCGCGCGCATGGCGCGCGGCTTCGGCTGGACGCTGCACACAGGCTGCACCTACGCGTGCGTCGAGGGCCCGCGGCTCGGTACGCGCGCGGAGAGCCTGATGCTGCGCGGGACCGGCG
>JAGSPS010000279.1 GCA_018262315.1 Deltaproteobacteria bacterium
CGTCCGCCGAGGACGTTCTGGACGAACCTCCCGCCCCCGCGCCTCACGCGTCGGCTTCCGAGACGCGGAATCCATCGTGGGAAGGGTTGCTAGGCCGGTCGCAGCTGGCGCAGGGCCACCGAGATGAAGAAGGCCGCCACGGCGACGAGCACGATCGCGCCGCCGGCGGCGAGGTCGAAGCGGTAGGCGAGCGCGAGTCCGGCCACGCCGGCCCCCGCGCCGAGGCCGGTCGAGAGCACGATTTGACCGCGGTACTGGCCGGCCCAGAGGGCGGCCGTGGCGGCCGGGATCACCAGCAGCGCCTCGACCAGGATCACGCCGACGAGGCGCACCCCGATCACCACGGTCACGGCCAGCAGCACGAGCAGGGTGGAGTTGAGGGCATCGACCGGATGGCCGTAGGCGCGCGCCACCTCCTCATCGAAGGCGGCGAAGAAGAGCCCACGGAAGGTGAGCGCCAGCACCCCGAGCACCGCTGCCCCCAGGGCCCCGAGCACCGCGAGTTCCTCGCCCGAGACGGCCAGCACGTTCCCGAACAGATATCCGAAGAGATCCTGCTGGTAGCCGCGCTGGAGGCTGAACAGCACCACGCCGAGCGCCATCGAGCCCGAGAAGAAGACGCCGATGATGGTGTCTTCCGAGAGGATCTGGCGGCGGCCGAGCGCCGCGATCGCCAGTGCCACGGCGATCGAGAACGCGGCGCCCGTCGCGAGCGGCGAGACGCCCAGCACGATGCCGAGCGCGACGCCGCCGATCGCCGAGTGCGAGATGCCGACCCCGATGAACGCCAGCCGCCGCAGCACCACGAAGAACCCGAGCGCGCCGCACACGATCCCGATCAGGACCGCCGCCACCAGCGCGCGCTGCATGAAGGCGAACTCGAACATCAATCCGGATTTCCCAGCTTTTCGTGGTGGGCGAGCTCGCCCGCGATGAAGTTGAACTCGCACGAGTATGCCTCGAGCAGCGCGTGGCTGTGCACGACCTCGTCGGGATTCCCGTGCACGTGCATCGTGCGGTTGATGCACACCAGCTCGTCCGCCGCGGCGGCGAGTGCGAGCAGGTCGTGCGACACCGCGATCACCGCGAGTCCGAGTTCGTGCTGGAGGTCGCGCAGCAGCGCGTAGAAGGCCTGCTCGGCCGGCAGGTCGAGGCCGATCGTCGGCTCGTCGAGCACCAGCAGCCGCTCGCTCGCGCACAGCGCTTGCGCCAGCATCACGCGCCGCTGCTCGCCGCCCGAGAGCGCGCCGATCGGACGCTCCGCACGGTCGCCGATGCCGACCCGCACCAGCGCATCCGTGACCGCCTGCTGATCCTCGCGGCGGGGTCGCCGCCAGGTGCCGAAGTGCGCGAGGCGCCCCATCAGCACGACATCGCGCACGCGCGCGGGAAACTTCGGCGCGATCACGTAGCGCTGCGGCACATAGCCGATCTGGCGCGCCACATCGGCGGAGGCGCCGGCCGGCCGGCCGAGCACGTCGATGCGACCCTCCGCAATCGGTACGAGCCCGAGCATCGCGCGCAAGAGCGTCGTCTTGCCGGCGCCGTTGGGTCCCACGACGCCCAGGAAACGTCCCGCACGCAACGTGAACGAGATGCGCTCGAGCACGCGGCGGTCGTGGACGACGACCGACACGTCTTCGCAACGGACGACGATCTCCTCGCTGTCCATGCGACTGCTCACCGCGCTGCGCCTTCGAGCGCGCGGGCGAAGGCCTGTGCGTTCCAGAGCATCAGGCCGGTGTAGCTGGCGCGTGCGGGATCCGAGGGATCCCCGCTCGGATCCACCGTCACCAGCGCGACGCCGAGGTCGCGCGCCAGCATCTGGGCGATGCGCGGACTGAGCTGGGGTTCGATCAGGATCGCCGACACCCGGGCATCGCGTGCGCGGCGTGCAAGGGCGCCGAGTTCGCGCGGTGTCGGCTCTTCGCCCGGCGCTTCCTCGATCACGCCCACCTCGGTGAGGTCGTAGCGCTTCGCGAAGTAGCGCCACGCCCCGTGGAACGCGAGAAAGCTTCGGCCGTGGTCCGCCAGCGTGGCGCGGATCTCCGCATCGAGCGCGGTCAGCCGCGCGACGAACCGATCGCGCGAAGCTGCGTAGGCCGCGCCGCCGGGCGGATCGAGCGCGGCGAGCTTCGCGGCGAGCGCCGGCACCAACACGTCGCGCACGCGGATCGGGTCGAGCCAGGCGTGCGGATCGAGTCGGTGCGCGGCGTCGTGTGGCCCCGCATCGACGTGGCCACCCGGCGCGGCGGGCAGCGGTTCGAGGCCCGGCAGGTCGAGCAGCGTCAGGCGCTCGGGCTTGGCAGACGCGGCGGCAAGCAGCGGATGGACCCAGCCATCGAGACCGCCGCCGACTTCGATGATCAGGCGCGCCGCGACGAGCGACTCCACGTCGCTCGGCTGCGGCTCGAAGATGTGCGGACTCGCACCGGGCGGAACGAGCACCGAGACGCCCACGCGGTCGCCGCCGAGTTCGCGAACCACCAGCCCGAGCGGCTGGATCGTCGGGACGAGGCGCCGCGGCTCGGCCGAAGCGGCGGCGCTCGCGAGCGCCGCGCCCGCGACGAGCAGCGCCGCGCCCGCTCTCACCGCATCACCCGCAGGTTCACGCGCCCGCCCGCTCCCGGCTCCACCACATAGTTCTCGAGACGCGGCAGGATCCGTTCGAGCGTTTCGAGGTAGAGGCGATCCTCGGTGACGCCGGGCGCGCGGTCGTGTTCGCGCGCGATCGAGCGGAAGCGCTCGGCCTCGCCGGACGCGATCTCGATGCGGCGGTGGCGTTCTCCCGTCGCCTCGGCGACGCGCCGCTGCGCCTCACCCTGCGCCTCGGCGACCACCTGCGCCTTGTAGGAGCGCGCCTCGAACACGGCGCGCTCGCGATCGGCGTTGGCGTTCTGCACCTGCTGGAAGGCGCTGCGCACTTCGCCCTGCATCGGGGGCGCCAGCTCCTGGACGCCGACTGCCTGGATCTGGATGCCGACGCCGTGCGCGTCGAGGATCTGCTGGACCCCCTTGCGCACGAATTCGATCAGCTCGCGGCGCTTGGTGGTGAGAATCGCGTCGACGCCTTCCGAGACGAGATACTCCGAGAGCACCCGCTCGCCGGCGCGCCGCAGCAGCTCACGGGGCGACTCGTGGGCGAGCAGCAGATCGGTGAGGCTCTTCACGCTGTACTGGATGTCGAGCCGTCCGGTCACGACGTTGGTGTCGCCGGTGAGCCAGAGGTCCGAGATTGGTTTCGCGCCCGGCTGCTCGAGCAGCCGATAGCCGACCGGCATCGTGAAGTTGGTCGCCGTCTTCTCGACCACCACGCGACCGAGCGGCCAGGCCGGATTCCAGTGGATTCCCGGCAGCTCGTCGCGCCCGACGACCCGACCGAGTACGAAGGCGACCCCGCTCTGATCCGACTCGACGCTGTAGACGCCCGCCGCCAGCCACGCGAGCAGCAGCAGCGGCGCGACGCCGACACGCAACAGCCTCGAGAGCAGCCGGAGGTTCACCGCGCCGTTCCCTCGCGCTGGCCGCCGCTACCCCCCACGCGCTTCGAGAGCAGCAGCTCGAGGAAGGGCGAATCGGCGGGGAGCACCAGCGTCGTGTTGTCCTTGAGCACCTTCTCGTAGCTCTCGAGCGTGCGGAGGAAGCGATAGAAGTCCTCGTGACCCCGATAGGCGTCGGCGTAGACGCGCGCCGCTTCGGCTTCGCCTTCCCCCTTGAGGCGCTGCGCCTCGGCCTCGGCGTTGGCGAGCGCCGTCGAGCGTTCGCGGTCGGCTTCGGCGCGGATCTTCTGCGCGGCCGCCTTGCCCTCGGAGCGGTAGCCGCGCGCAATGCGCTCGCGTTCCGCGCGCATCCGCGCAAAGACGCTCTGGAGGTTCTGCGCGGGATAGCCGAGGCGCGTGACACCGAAGCTCGTCACCTCGATCCCGAAGTCGCGCAGCGCGGCGTCGTGGCAGGCCTTCTGCACGCGCTCCTCCACCTGCTCGAGGCCGCCGCCGTCGGTCGGCGCGGGTACGACACTGGAGAAGGGCAGGTTGCCGAGCGTGCTTCCGAGTTCCGACTGCACGAGCGCCGCGAGCCGCGCCTCCGCGGCCTCGCGCGTGCGCAGCGAGGTCAGGAACTTCAGCGGATCGGCGATGCGCCAGGACAGATAGGTCGAGACCACCACGTTCTTCTTGTCGGAGGTGAGCAGCTCCGTCGGCTGCTGTTCGGTGAAGAGCACGCGCTTGTCGAGGCGCGTCACGCGTTGGATCGGTGCGGGCAGCTTGCCGTGCAGACCGGCGTCGCTCAGCACCGCGACCGGTCGCCCGAACTGGGTGATCACCGCGTGCTCCGTCTCGTCCACGACGACCAGGGCGGTCACGAGTGCAAAGAGCAGCGCGGCACCGGCGAGCAGGGCGAGCAGGGTCTTCATGGCGTGCGTGCGTCCTTGCGCCCGGCCGCGCCGCGGGGCGGCGTGTCGGGCAGCACGAGGGGCGGCGGCGCAGCGGCACCGCCAACCCAGAGATCCACGTC
>JAGSPS010000280.1 GCA_018262315.1 Deltaproteobacteria bacterium
ACCCGCTCCACCTCGCCGCCGAAATCGGCGTGACCGGGGGTGTCGACGATGTGGATGTGAACGCCCTCGTAGTCGATCGCGGTGTTCTTGGCGTGGATCATAATGCCGCGTTCGCGCTCGAGATCCTCGCTGTCCATGACGCGTTCGGCCTCGGCGTGCCTGGGCGGCAGCGCGCCGGTCTGGCGCAACAGCCCATCGAGCAGCGTCGTCTTCCCATGGTCGACGTGCGCGATGATCGCGAGATTCCGGACTTCCTTGCGCGAAGCCCTCTTGTCCGTGCTCGTACTACTCATTGCGGTCGCGCAGGCTAGCAGACGGTCTCGTGGGAGGAGAAAGTGGAGAAAGGGGACGGTCCTCGCCGTGGACTAGCTGTGGACTCGAGGGACAGACCTCACACCCCGGGGAACCGAGTTGCCACCGATTCGTCGGCGGGGAAGCCCAGGTGTGTCCCTCTAGTCCACAGCCCGTCCATCCGGAGGACCGTCCCCTTTCTCCTCCTGGTGCTGGACGAAGATCTGGCGGGTTAGTTCGGTGAGGGCTTTGGCGTCGAGGTCGAGGAAGCGTTCGGGAGGGATCGGGTCGAGGACGGTGATCGAAATCGGGTGGCGACCTCGCAACACGAAGCCGCGCTTGGGCAGGATGTCGCTGGTGCCCGACAGCACGATCGGCAGCAGCGGCATCCGGGTGCGCAGCGCCAGCTCGAAGGCGCCGGTCTTGAACGGTTGGAGCACGCCCGTCTTCGAGCGCGTGCCTTCCGGGAACATCATGATCGACGAACCCGAGCGCAGCGTCTGCTCACAGGCCGCCATCATCTGCTTGACGCTCTCGCGATCGCCGCGGCGCAGCTTGACGTAGCGGTTCAGGGTCATGTTCCAGCCGACGCACGGCACCCTGAAGTTCTCGATCTTCGAGACCCACTTGAAGTGCTTGAAGATCCGGAACAGCACCAGGATGTCGAGCAGCGAGAGGTGGTTCGCGACCATCACGTAGGTGGTGTCGTCGCGGATCTTCTCGCGCCCCTCGATCGTCATCGGCCACTGCGGATTGACCCAGGTGTAGAGCGACGCCCAGAAGCAGGTGAAGCGGTGGAGCAGCACCAGGCGTCGATCGAAGAGCACCGTCGCGGCCCAGACCAACACCGCGAATGGGAACAGCGCGATCGACGAGGAAACCAGGAAGGCCCAGAACACCAGCGAGGAGAAGCGCTGCCACAGCATCGACGGCCAGTCTAGGCCGCGCGGTCGAATTCCCGCAATCGCCCGCGTGGCGGGGCAGCGCCGACCGGGGGACTCAGCGCGACTCGGTCCAGCCCAGTGCGAAGGCCGCCGCGTGGTAGACGAAGCTCTGCTCCTGCACGCCGTGGAAGAGCGCCGCGCCGGGCCCCGTCGCGTAGATCGGGACGTCCTCGCCGCCGTGCGTGTCGTTGCGCGCCGGGACTGCTGCCTCCTGCAGATAGTCGGGCGCACGCACTTCAGCGTCGGTCAGCTTCGGGCGCCCCTTCCGGATCCCCGCGTAGCCGCTGGGATTGTGCGGGTAGCGCTTCGCGCCTTCGGGTTGCTCGAGCGAGCGACCGGTGTAGCCAGGTCCGTTGGCGTAGGAGAGCGTCGTGAAGGGCAGGCCGAGCATGTCGCGCAGGGGTGTCAGTTCGGGAGCGCCGTGGTCGTCGTTGCCGCGCGCGAGGCCGAGGATGTCGTTGCCGCGCGTCGGGTAGCCGGCCATCGTGAAGACGTGACTGTGATCGGCGGTCACGATCAGCAGCGTCTCGTCCGGCTTCACCAGCGCCCGCGCGACGCGCACGGCGTTCGAGAGTTCCACCGTCTCGCCGAGCGCGCGAAAGGCGTTGCCGAAGTGGTGCGCGTGGTCGATGCGCCCGCCCTCCACGATCAGCACGTAACCGCGCCGGTTGCGCGCCAGCAGCTCGATCGCCTTCGCGGTCATCTCGGAGAGCGACGGCTCCCCCGCGCCGTCCTCGCCGCGCTCGAACTCGAAACGCATGTGCGACGGCTCGAAGAGGCCGAGCACGGGGCCGGCCGTGCTCGCGCCGAGCTCGTCGAAGTCCGAACGGCTCCACACCCACGATCCCTTGGGATGACGCCCCTGCCAGGCCGCGACGAGGTCGCGCCCGTCCGTGCGTGCGCCGACCTCTCCGGGATGCTCGGGATCTTTCGCCCGCTTCGGCAGGAACTGCGCGCGGCCGCCGCCGAACGCGACATCGATGCCGTCGCCGATCTCGAACTCGACGAACTGGCGCGCGATGTCGGGAAATCCCGCCGCGCTCGCGTCGGCGGGGAGCATCGAGTCGTCTTCCCAGTCGCGGTGTGCGGCGTGGGCGTAGCAGGATGCGGGGGTTGCGTGGGTGATCCGCGTGGTGGTGACGATCCCCGTCGAGAGACCGCGCGCTTCGGCCTCTTCGACGATCGTTCGTGCGCGGCTGCCTGCGACGCTCGTGTAGTCGCCCGGCACGCCGCGTTCGTCGAGCCCGACCAGATCGGCCTTGGTCTTCACGCCCGTCACGAGCGCCGTCATCGTCGCGGCCGATTCGGAAACCTGCGCGTTGACGCTGTAGGTCTTGGCGAGTGCGACGTACGGGAAGCTCTCGAAAGCCAGCTCATTCTCCTCGCCCAGCTTGCCGTGGCGCTGGCCGTCGAAGATGCGCGCCGCGGTGATGGTGGAGATGCCCATGCCGTCGCCGACGAAGAGGATCAGGTTCTTCGCCCGCTTCGCGGAGCCGGAGTCGGGAGCGCGCGCACTCGCGACGGCGGCGCGGCCTGCGGCGCGCCAGGCGTTCTCGTCCAGGGCGAGCGCAGCACGCGGCGCGGCGAACGACGTCGCGAAGAGCGCCAGAACGCACGGCGGCGCGAAGCGGGCGCAGAGCGCAAGCGACATCCAACCCTCCCGAAGCGGCGGGAACATACCGTGCGACGCCGCGCGCCGATGCCCCCGCAGATCCACCAGCCGGTGTGGCCGGCCGGGGCGATCGGAGCGTTCCTCCCCCGCCCCGCGAACGGAGCGCCCGGTCAAGACGAACCCATTCCCGGCCGATGACGCGCAGGTCTGCACCCGGTGCGGATGGGGAGGGGGCCCCTTGCAGGCGCTCGGCGGTGTCGTCACGTTGCTCAATTGTGTGCTGTGCGGCGTGATCGGCGTCCGCCTGATCCGCTTCGCAGCTCGCTCCAAGGGTCCCGAGGCCTGGCTCGGCGGCTACCTGTTGGCCGGGACGCTGTTCGGCACCCTGCTGTCGAGCGCGGTCTACATCTCCTGGTCGGATCCCCGCGTTGCGCTGCCGCCCGGCTGGCTGCCGCCGCTGCACGCGCTCCAGTTTCTCGCGAACACCGCGGGGATGATCGCCATCCTGATGTTCACGCACCGCGTGTTCCGCCCGCGGGCGCGCTGGGCGCGGCGTGCGGCGCCGACGGCCGCGGCGCTCTCCGCGGTCGCGTTCTTCGTGACGGCCGCGGTCGAGCGCTTCGAAGTCCACGTCATCCCGAATCCGGCGTACCTCGCCGTCGTTGCGACGCGCGTGGCGGCGATGGTGTGGATGACCGTCGAGTCGCTGCTCTACTTCGGGCAGCTGCGCAAGCGACAACGTCTCGGCATCGCCGATCCGCTGCTCGTGAACCGCTTCCTGCTCTGGGGCATCTGGGCCGGGTCGGTGTCGTTGATGCAGCTCGCCGATCCGATCGGGCGCTTCTGGTACTGGTGGATCACCGGCACGACGGTGCAGTGGATCCCCGAGGTGGGCCGCACGATCATCGTCTTCCTGATCGCGTCGACGTCGGCGCTCGGCGCCGTCACGGCCGCGACGCTGTTCCTGACCTTCTTCCCGACGGCGGCCTACAAGCGCTGGGTCGCTGCGCGCGCCATCACGGAGTAACCGCTCGCTCGGCGTCACGTGGCGCGCCTGCCTCGGCTAGCTTCGGGCGGATGCGGGAACTTGCCTTTCGCGTGCTGGCCATCGCCTTCTCGCTCGCGCTCTTCGAAGGCGGCCTGCGCCTGCTCGACCAACCGCGCTACGACACCTGCTGGGTGACGGAAAACGAGTTCTGGCGCGAGGACCCCGTGCTCGGCTTCGCGTACGAGCCGGGCATGGCCATGGCAGGCGGCGTCGTGAACGCGCTCGGCCTGCGCGGCCCGGTGCCGCCGCGCGAGAAGCCCGCGGACACGCGCCGGATCCTCTACGTCGGAGACTCGACGGTGTACGGCTTCGGCGTCGCCGACGACGAGGCGTTCTGGTCGCTCGCGACGCGCGCGGTCGCAGCGCGTCACCCCGGACAGCGCTTCGAACCCATGGTTGCCGCGGCTCCCGGTTACAGCACCTACCCGTCGCGCGTGTTGGTCGAGCGCTTCGCGCCGTTCGCGCCGGACTTTGCGGTCTTCTACGTGGGCGCCCACAACGACGAGCGACGGCGCATGTACTACGAGGACGCGGCGATTCCCGCGCGCGCCGCCCGGCGCCAGGCCGCCTGGCACCGGCTGCGAGCGCTGCGGG